>NZ_JAKUDW010000006.1:0-104276 GCF_022662595.1 Bacillus cereus group sp. BfR-BA-01524
TAGAAGAGAAACAAAAAGCAGAAAAATCGGTAAAAGCGAACGGAAATGAAAATAAAGAGGGAGAAAAAACGGTATCTCAAGAAAAGGGTTCTCAAACTAATCCTTCTTGGAAGCCAATTGGTACAGAGCAAGGAGCAAAGCCTGAAATGAAATTTAAAGAAGGAACAGTAGATTGGAGTGAGATGAAAAAAGCAATTTCTTATGCTGTTGATGTTCCAGAGAGCCAATTGATTTTCGATTTTATTGGGAATAATGGTAATAATAAAGCCTACGGTAATGTACGAGATAAGCAAAATAATAAAAAATATAAGGTTAATATTGATTGGGTAGAAAATCAGGGGTGGAAACCAGCATCTGTTCAAGTGGTAAAATAAATAATAGAAATGTAATTATGTGTTTAAAAGTTTACTCTTGTAAAAACTCAAAAAAGAGTCCGTATCAATTAGGGCTTTTTTTTATGAAAATTCTATTGCTTTTTTCGCCGAGATACGTGTAATAATTAGGTTATAGCAATACCATTTTTTATTAAGCTTTGTTTTTTATTGATATTTGTAACATAAACATCCGTTTTTATTACGTTTTATATTTGAAGATATGAAATATATTAACGGTTTAACTAGCAGTAACAAAATACTGTCTCAAAAATGATTTATCAAAATATAAATTTTCACCCTTTTTGTTACGTTGATTGTTTATTAATTAGTATTTCCTATGTTATTCCTATTTTTTAGGTGATGCGTAAATAAATCTTATATCGGAATTCTAATCAGCATTCTATATAATTTCAGTTATATATTTTAACAAAATAGGCGCTCTTTTGGTGGGTCCCTTTTTTCATGATTATTTTTTTAACTATTATTGTACCAGTCATATCCTAAATTTATAATATTTGCTGTTAGATACGGACAAGCATCTTCTTCTAGCGGCTATAGACTAATCGCAACAACAGAATCCCATTTATTTAGTACCTTTTTATTGAATATGAATGAAAAATTTTAAAATGTGTTTTATAAAACATACAATAAACTCAAAAAAAACAGCGATATTATACACATGTGCTGATATCACTGCTTTTTTATATGGATATTTGATGGTCAATTTTACAAATTATAAAAAATTACAAGCTCATTTTTACATTTTCGTAACAATATTTTTGTAAGATTATCTTTCTTTTCCCTCTGTTTGATTGGCTTGGAACTCCATTTTTAACGCAATACTATCCCCTTGAAACACGTTTTGATCCGTTCCGCTATCTTCAAATATAAACTTCATCCAAAACCAATCCATTTTCCCAGATTTTAATCCACCTGTTTCAGCCCACTTGGAATGAAATACTTTCTTGGAAGCAATCTCTGGACTTTGTGATTTTAGTTCTGCAAGAGTTGTTTCGTATACAGGGCTTTTTGCTGGATCCCAATCCAAAAGAAATTGTATTTTAATGTGTTCACCAAAATCTTCTGTATTATTATTTTGTTTTAAATCGTTAACAGTATAATCTATTTTCATCATGATGTCTTTAATATCTAGTGTACCACTATTTGTTAAGTTGAATTTCTTTAATATTTTGTCCCCAGGTTTCAAATTTCCTAAGTTAAGTGAAGTAGTTGGTTGCATAGCTAAATCTAATGTACCTGCAGCAAATGTGTTATTTGTTACAACTTGATCGCTAAAATATGCATATGTACCCCCACCAATTAAAGATAAACCAAGAGCGGCTGAAACCACTCCAACACCTAACTTCTTTTTCAATGACATTTTTTATTCCTCCCATATCATTTTTACAATTTTTCTCCCTAATCAACTAAAACGGTCCCCTTAATACAGGTATAGCATTAATTGTAAGAATTTTGTATTGAAATAAGAATATTACTTATTGAGAAAATTATGTTACTATCTATCTTCTATAAATTTAACGCACCAAGTAAAGAAAATTTGGTTCATAATTTTCTTTTTATATAGTAGTTAAAGGGGGACCGCCACATCGCTATCAAGGTAAGAAAATACAACATCAATTATAGTAGAGGTTATTTCTTTTTTTAGGCTACATGTAGGGAATTTAAAGTTTTGCATATGAAATAAACCTAACGGGTTTATATTTTTGAAGTATGTTGATACAGGTATGATTCTGAAAGATCTTGCAGATGCTACCCTTCGATAAAGTGATAATACTGCACAAAATCTTATTCTTAAACAATTAGGTGGACCTAATGAATTCCAAAAATCAATGAGAGAAATAGGAGATACCGTTAAAAATACTGAACGTTTTGAACCAGAGTTAAACGAAGTGTATTCAGGAGACACCCATGATACTAGTACCCAAAAGACATTAGCTGCTAGTCTTCAGGTTTTTACGCTAGGAGATGTGCTTTCATCTGAGAAACGGGATTTATTAATAGATTGGATGAAAAGGAATACTACGGGAGACAACTTAATTCGTGCTGGAGTTCCAGGAGGGTGGGAAGTATCTGATAAGACTTGTTCGGAATCTTATGGAACCCGAAATGATATCACAATTGTTTGGTCACCAAATAATTGTGATACTTTCTAAACATGATAAAGTGGATGCTAAATACGATGATAAGCTTATTGCAGAAGCAACAAAGATAGTGTTAGAAGCTTTAAAAGTGACAAATAAATAATAATAGTAATTAGTTATTAATATTTTCCCGTTTATCCGTCACAATACTGTGATGGTCTTTTTGTGTATTTTAAAAAGAATCTACTTAAGTAAAGAAAAAAGATAGAAACAATCCCTATTGAAATTATTAATTAAGTAACAACAAATATACGCTTTATTGGATACTTATTGCATTTAAGGGGGGAGGTAAGATATCATCTTTTTTACATAAGTAAAATATTAAATAACAAATGGACTTTAGAAATTGCGCCTAAATTAAAGGAGAGTATGTTATGAATACAATCATGATTGTAGAAGATGATATGAAAATTGCTGAATTATTGGGAACTCATATTAAAAAATATGGATACCAAAGTGTTATTATAGCGGATTTCGAAAATGTCTTAGATATATTTCAAGAGGTAAAACCAGATGTAGTGCTATTAGATGTAAATTTACCTAATTTTGATGGTTATTATTGGTGTCGTCAAATACGAGCTATTTCTACTTGTCCAATTATATTTTTGTCTGCAAGGAGTGGAGAGATGGATCAAGTTATGGCTTTAGAAAATGGTGGCGATGATTACATTACAAAACCTTTTTATTATGAGGTTGTAATGTCTAAAATCCGTAGTCAACTCAGAAGAGCATACGGTGAATATGCTCCTAAAGTAAAAGAACGAATAGTTGAGCAATCGGGATTATTCCTGTTCCCAGAAAGAATGGAACTTCAATTAAATGATAAGACAACTTTACTTACTAGAAAAGAAACAACTTTATTAGAAATATTAATAACAAAGTCTCCGCTCCTTGTAAAACGTGAAGTGATTTTAGAACAACTATGGGATAGTTCATATATAGACGAAAATACATTGAGTGTAAATATAGGTAGAATTAGAAGGAAATTGCAAGATTTAGGTATTGAAAATGCACTGGAGACAGTTCGTGGTGCTGGATATCGTTTACATGCTACTTGGGAGAAGGAAGGAAAGGAATAATGAGATTATTTTTACAAGAACATATTCCACTCATTTGCTATACATTTGCCCAATTGCTTATCATTCTTTTTATATATTGGTTCGATGGTTATCCACATATTTTGACAGCATTATATTCTGTATTTTTGGGTATTTTTTTATTAATGGGTTATTTAATATATCGTTATTATAGTCATCGTTCATTCTACAAGCGTCTATCAACACCAATGGAAGCTTTAAATGAATCAATAAAAGATAGTGATTTGACGCCCTTATCAATGGCCTTAGAAACATTACTACAAACTCAATATCAATATTATCAAAACCAATTAAAAAAATGGGAACGAAAACAACAAGAACAAATGACTTTTATGAATCAATGGGTTCATCAAATGAAAACACCTCTTTCTGTTATTGAGTTAATTACACAAGATGCAGATGACTCTCGATTTGACAGTATTAATGAAGAAACGGAAAGAATCAAAAAAGGATTAGAAATGGTCTTATATGTTGCTCGTTTAGAAACATTTGAACAGGATTTTCATGTGGACAGATTGCAGTTATTAGGAATGATTGATTCTGCTATTCATGAAAATAAACGTCTATTTATACGTAGTTATGTGTATCCAGAGGTAAAAGTAGATCCGAATCTTATTGTAGAAACAGATAAGAAATGGTTTCGATTTATACTCAATCAAGTACTGTCAAATGCAATTAAATATTCATCCAGTAAGAAAGAAAAAGTAATAGTATCGGCATGTTCAAAAGGGCGAGCAATTATTTTGGAAGTAAAAGATTATGGGGTTGGTATTCCTGCTGCTGATTTACCACGTGTTTTCAATCCATTTTATACTGGAGAAAATGGTAGGAAATTTAAAGAGTCTACGGGAATGGGATTATATCTTGTTAAAGAAGTATGTGAAAAATTAAATCATGAGATTGAGCTAGAATCTGAGGTGGGTAAGGGAACAAAAGTTAGAATCATATTCCCGTATGCATCTCGTTAACCGATGAAAGGTATACTTTTCATCGGTTTTTCTTTTGAATCTTACAAACTTGTTAGATAAATGTTAGGGAAATCGATATGAGGCATACTATATATAGGTTACACTTCATGTATCGAAAAGAGAAATGGAAGGTGAAATACTTGTGGAGATACTACATGTTTCAGATTTAGGGAAGGTTTATCCTGGGAAAATTTCTTATACAGCATTATCCCATATTGATTTAAAAATAAACAAAGGTGAATTTGTAGGAATTATGGGACCATCTGGGAGTGGTAAAACAACGCTATTAAATATGGTGTCTACTATAGATGCTCCAACATCAGGAGAAGTATTAATTCATGGAGAAAATCCATATCTGTTATCTCCAAATCAGCTGTCTTTATTTCGAAGACGAGAATTAGGGTTTGTTTTTCAATCATTTAATCTCCTTAATACATTGACAGTGAAAGAAAATATTGTTCTTCCACTTACGCTTGATGGTGTCAGTCCTAGAGAAATGGAGGGTAAAGTAGAAGCTATTGCTAAAAAACTAGGGATAACTGAAATATTAGATAAACGTACGTATGAAATTTCTGGTGGGCAGGCACAAAGAACTGCAATCGCACGTGCTACTATTCATAATCCGAAATTATTACTTGCGGATGAGCCTACAGGAAATCTGGATTCAAAATCTGCTAGTGATGTGATGGAATTATTGACAAAGCTTAATAAAGAAAATAGCACAACGATGATGTTAGTGACACATGATGCAATGGCTGCAAGTTATTGTGATCGAATTGTGTTTATCAAAGATGGACAGTTATACAATGAGATTTATTGTGGAGATAATCGCAAAGTATTCTATCAAAAAATTCTAGAGGTTTTAGCATTATTAGGAGGAAATGCAAATGACTTTTCGACAGTTCGCATTTAATAACGTTATTCGTAGTAAAAGAACATATTTGGCTCATTTTTTAAGTAGTACGTTTGCTATTATGATTTTCTTTACTTATGCATTACTTGCATTTCATCCTAATTTACAAGGCGATCTTGCTGCCAGCAGTGTAACAATAAATACATTCGCAAAGTCAGGATTACAGATATCGCAGGGGTTAATATTTTTCTTCTCATTCTTTTTTATCCTATATTCTGTAAGTGCATTTTTAAAAACAAGAAAAAAAGATTTTGGAATTCTAATGCTACATGGGATGTCACGTTCACAATTGAACAAATTAGTATTTATTGAAAATATAATAATTGGTATCGCTTCGATTTTAACAGGAATTACAATTGGAATGGCGTTCTCTAAGTTTATCTTAATTATGAGCAACCATCTGTTAATGATTGATAAAGGACTCCCATTTTACATGCCCTTTAAAGCAATTGGAATAACATTTGGAGCTTTCTTCTTATTATTTTTATTTATTTCACTTTTCACTTCTCGACTAGTAAATGTAGAGCAATTAGTAGAATTAATAAAAGCAGAAGAAAAGCCAAAACCTGAACCCAAAGCATCCCTTTGGCTATCTTTGTTCGCACTAATTTGTATGGGATTAGGATATACGGCTGTTTTCCATAGTGTTAACGCAATTCATTACAAGGATGTGAAATATGTATTATTCATGATGGCGACAGGGGTGAGCTTTGTTGTACTTGGAACGTACTTCTTATTTACACAGCTTAGTGTGTATGTATTACGTGCATTAAAGAAAAGGGAAAATATTTTCTTTAAGAAAACAAACATACTCACCATTTCAGATTTAGTGTATCAATTAAAAGATAATGCAAAAATGTTTTTTATGGTTACTATTATATCTGCCGTTGCCTTCACAGCAGTGGGGACTTGTATGGGATTAGGTAACTCATCTATGGCTGAATCGAATAGTCCCTTTGCATTTTCTTATAAGTCTTATAATAATAATCCTTTAGAAAAAGAGCATCTAAAAAAAATAGAAAGCGAACTCAATAATGGTAGGTTTAAATTCAAGCAAGTAGCTTATTCAACAAAACAAAGTCGAGATACTCTCTATGATAATAATATATTATCAACCGTTATAAAATTAAGTGATTATAATAAGTTAGCTAAGGCATTTGGTTTTGAAAAAGAAAGCTTAAAAAATGAAAATGATAGTCTTGTCATACCTTCAAGAAAAGTTGCTAATACAAAATCGAATCAAAATAACTTTCAATTGTTGTATAGAGATATGAAAAAAGATATGCATGTAAATAAAATACTTACTCCGAAAGAATTACAAGATACAATGGTAACGATAATTATTGTACCAGACGCTGTATATAATCAAATGATAGCAGATCCAGAGAATCACTATTTTGAAACCACTATCAATGGTTTTATTGTGAAAGATTGGGAGAAAACAAAAAAAGTTGCGGAAAATCTTTTAGCTGCTTTTCAGAAAGATAATACAAGTAAAATTGAGGATATAGTAGACAACGGAAAATATACATTTTCGACTTTAATTCTTAAATGGATAGTGATGAAGCAAAGTTTTGGACTTGCATCTATCATGAGTGTATTAATAGGCATTGTTTTCTTTACGTTTGCTGCAAGCTTTTTATATTTCCGATTATACACAGACTTAGAACGAAATCAGCAGCAATATAAAATGATAGCAAAAGTTGGTTTAAGTAAACTCGAATTAAAGAAAATTGTGTCACGTCAACTTGTATTACTATTCTTTTTACCCATTGTAATAGCAATTACACATAGTGTCGTTGCTTTTATGGCCTTGCAAAAGTTGGCTGATTTCTCAATCTTGGGTAGTTCCGTTATAGTATTGGTTTGTTTCTTAGTTTTACAAATTATATACTTTTACTTTGTTCGTGCTCAATATTTGAAGAAAATGTATAAAACAATCATTTAATGCAATTCAAAACAATAAAAATAAGGAGAATATAGAATGAAAAAAAGAATTGGGTTATTAATAGTAGCTGGTATTTCGATTACCGTGTTAGGAGCATGTTCATTATTTGGTACAAAAGACTCTCCAGCAAATGGAATTTCAATAGAAGTAGGAGCGATAAACGAACAAACAAGAAGCTCTATAATTGACTCATACAAAGATATAACAAGCTCACAAGACCTATATCAATTAAAAGAAGGGACGATAGATAATAACAAACTCGACATAAAGCTACCGACTAATTTGGGGGATTCTATGGATACTGCTACTAGTAATTTACTATTTATTAGTAGAACAACTGCTGAAAAAATGAATAAAAAGGGACTTATACGTGAAAGGGATAATAACGAGGGGCTCCTATCTTCAGACTCTCTTGATTCGTTACCAAAAATAGAAAAAGATGAAACTATCATATTTGCAAATAAAGAATATAAAGACTTGAAAGAACTAACATTTGATAAGAAAAAAATGAATGTTCAATATAAAGGGGATGCATGGCTATCTCCATATCGTGGTGGATCCAACGAAATCCTATTAATTGTAGATGATACATTATTTAAAGAAATAAATGGGAAAGAAAAAACTAGACAGATTCTATCTTTTAATAAATCTTTTGGGAATCTTAATTTAGTCAATCAAGGGAAAGCACCAGAATTAAGTAAGGAAATAGATAAATTGAATACGGCTTTAGGTACTGAGGAAAAAAGAACTGTCAATTTTGTGAATATTAAAGAAAAGTAAAAAATTCCGTCTATATGGTTAGAAATCGCCCACCATCAAGTTAAGAAAAATAAATACACCAAAACGAAAAAACTCACTTCTTATCCGAAAAAAGATGAAAAGTGAGCTTTTTTGCTTAGCATAGTAATGTTCAAAAATATTGATGGCATTACATGTCTATCAAGCTAAGAGTGGATTTTCTATGAAATTTCATTTTTCGTTGCTGTATCCCTATTAACGTTTCTGCTCCGTTACTATACAAACTCAAATTTCTTTCTCATTTTAAAGTGGAACAAATTTATTATTTAAATTGTCTATTAAATGTAATCCTATGATGCTCAAAAGCTAGGATAAAATTAGAGGTCGATTCTTTTTACATTCTATTCATGCTGATTATGTTAACATGAACCATTGTTCTAGACTGGTTATTAAACAAAGTAATATCTAATATTTAGGGTATATAACAAAAGATGATGAACAGCAAACAATATTCTTACTTTAAGGGCAGCATTATTATAAAAAATAGAGAGGAAATAGTTAGATCGAGAGTTAATCTAAGTTATTCTCATTTTAGCCAAGAAGACTCCTTCCTCAAGAAGCGTGAAGGGCCACAGCCCAGTGAGTAGGTGGGAAATGAATTGGCTTCGAACAAGGGATGGCAGTAAGCCATCTTAATTGTTCGACATACAGAAAGTGTTACGCCACTACCTAACGAATGTATGTTCGGTATATAATAGTCATATACCGAAATGGAGGTGAATCAAATAATGATTAATAAAGCCTATAAGTTTCGTATCTATCCAAATCAAGCACAAGCAATTCTAATCAACAAAACGATTGGGTGTTCTCGCTTTGTATTCAATCATTTCCTATCCTTATGGGATCACGCATACACAGAGACAGGAAAAGGCTTGACCTATGGTACATGCTCTGCCAAACTACCTGCCATGAAGAAAGAGTTTGTTTGGCTAAAAGAAGTGGATAGTATTGCGATTCAGTCGTCTGTTCGCAACCTTGCGGATGTCTATATGCGCTTTTTCAAAAAACAAAACAGCGCACCGCGCTTTAAATCTAAGAAGAACAACGTACAATCTTATACCACAAAACAAACAAATGAAAACATTGCCGTTGTAGGGAACAAAATAAAGTTGCCGAAACTAGGCCTTGTTCGATTTGCCAAAAGTCGTGAAGTAGAGGGGCGTATTGTAAATGCTACAGTTAGACGGAACCCTTCTGGTAGATATTTTGTGTCACTATTAGTTGAAACAGAAGTACAAGAACTTCCGAAAATCCATTCTTACATTGGAATAGATGTAGGACTAAAAGATTTCGCTATTTTGTCAGATGGAACGCACTATGAAAATCCGAAGTTTTTCCGATCATTAGAAGATAAGTTGGCGAAAGCACAGCGTGTTCTTTCTAGAAGAATGAAAGAATCTTCTTGCTGGAATAAACAACGAGTAAAGGTATCTAGAATTCATGAATACATATCAAATGCTAGAAAAGATTACTTGGACAAAATTTCAACTGAAATCATCAAAAACCACGATGTTATCGGTATAGAGGATTTGCAAGTATCGAATATGTTAAAGAATCATAAGTTAGCAAAAGCAATTAGTGAGGTATCTTGGTCGCAATTTCGATCCAAGTTAGAATACAAAGCAAAATGGTATGGCAAACAAGTCATTGTCGTATCGAAAACATTTGCTTCCAGCCAATTATGTTCTTGTTGTGGATATCAAAATAAAGACGTTAAAAATCTAAACCTACGTGAATGGGACTGTCTTTCTTGTCGTACACACCATGATAGGGATATTAACGCAAGTATCAATCTAAAGAATGAAGCGATAAGGCTTCTAACCGCAAGGGCTGCGGGGTTAGCCTAATCAATTAGAGTTCGATAGAACTCTTTACTTAGGAATCCCTCACTTCTAAACGAAGTGAAAGTGGGGGTAGTTCAAAATCTATACATTAGGGGAAACTTACTGTTTCTGGTTAGCACACTTTTAAAATATAAGTATATTTCTGAAGGTGACCTCTATAATTTTAAGTGAATCAACAAGAGAATTGAAAGGCAGGAGAAAGTAGCATGTCAGAAAATTATCGTTCTCGAGAGGATCGACGACGAGTTAAAAAGAAAAAACAGCCAGCTGCTAAAAAACAAAAACCAAAAGGCAAAACATCATTTTTTCGTAAGTTTTTAATTAGTTGTTTATTACTTGGTATTGTGGGGTTAGTCGCAGGAGTTGCTACTTTTTTCGTTATGATCAAAGATGCGCCAAAACTTGAGAAAACAAAGCTTGTTAATCCGTTATCCTCAAAAATTTATGATAAAGATGGGAAATTAATATATGAATATGGGAAAGAAAAACGAACGAATATTATGTATGGTCAAATTCCTAAATTAGTAGAAAATGCGTTTTTAGCGACAGAAGATGCACGTTTTTACGAGCACAGTGGCGTAGACTTTAAAGGTACTGCACGTGCAGTTTTAGTCAGCCTAAAAGGGGATTACGGCTCTCAAGGTGGAAGTACGATTACGCAGCAAGTTATTAAAAATTATTTCTTATCGATGGAAAAAACGTCAAAGAGAAAGGCGCAAGAAATATATTTAGCGTATAAGCTGGAACAACAGTATTCGAAACATGAAATTTTAGAAATGTATTTAAATAAAGTTTACTTAGGAAATCGTTCATACGGAATCGCAACAGCAGTACAAAATTATTATGGTAAGGAATTAAAAGATTTAACACTACCAGAAGTTGCGATGCTTGCCGGCTTAATGAAAGCGCCTAATAACTATGATCCAACGAAAGAACAAAATATTCAAAAGGCAACAGAAAGAAGAAATGTTGTACTTAAATTAATGAATCGACATGGTTATATTACAAAAAAAGAAATGGAAGAAGCATCAAAAGTTCCAGTAACAGAAGGACTTAAGAAAGCAACTGAACAAAAAGAAATGCCATATCCTGCGTTTATGGACGCCGTTGTGAAAGAAGTTGAAAAAGAATTGCCCGATGCTAATATTGGATCTGAAGGTTTAGAAATTTATACAACATTAGACCAAAAGGCACAGGATTTTGCGGACAAGCTTTTAAATAAAGATATTATTAATTATCCAAATGAGAAATTCCAAGGGGCATTCACATTTATGGATACGAAAACAGGAGAGGTCCGTGCAATTGGTAGCGGACGTGGTGAAAATAAAGCTGTTTTTAAAGGACATAATATTGCAATTGAATTAAATCGCTCAGCAGGTTCAACGATGAAACCAATTTTTGATTACGCTCCTGCAATTGAATATTTAAAATGGGCTACTTACCATCAAATTGATGACTCTCCATTTAAGTATTCAACAGGACAAGAAGTTAGAAATGCAGATAGAAAGCATTTAGGACCAATTACAATGCGTGATGCATTGAAGACGTCCCGAAATATCCCGGCAATAAAAACTGCAAAAGAAGTAGGAATTAATAAATCAAAGAGTTTCTCTGAAAAGCTAGGTATTACATTTAATGTTGCACCGACCGAATCAACAGCGATTGGTACAAATGAAGCGTCCCCAATTGAAATTGCAGGTGCTTATGCGGCATTTGGTAATGAGGGTAAGTATACGAAGCCGTATTTTGTTAAGAAAGTTGTTTATCCAGATGGAAAGTCAAAAAGCTTTGAACAAAAAACTAAACGGGTTATGAAAGATTCTACAGCATATATGATTACTGATATGCTTCGTACTTTTATTTCATCCGGTTTGGGTACAACAGCTAATATAGGTTATTTAGATATAGCGGGTAAAACAGGTACAACAAACTATTCTTTAGAACAAATAGCACAATATAATTTACCAGAAAGTGCAACCCGTGATAGTTGGTTTGCTGGTTATACACCACAATATACGATGGCTGTATGGACCGGATATACAAAGGATAGTAAAGATGATTATATTAGTAGTAAAAATACGAAAATTGCTCAATTGATTTTTAAAGAAATGATGAGTAAGTTTGCTACAGATAAGTCGCGATTTAAAATGCCGAACAGTGTAGTTCAAGAAGGTAGCGAATTACGTATTAAAGGTGAGAAGCGTGATTCTTCTCCAAATACAATAATAGCAAATACGACTGAACAGCCGAGTGAAAATAAGCAAAAAGAAAAGCAAAAGAAACCTGAAGAATTAAAGAAACCAGAAGAGCAAAAGCAAAGTGAGCTAACTAATGGAAGTGATCGTGGAAATAAAACGCCAGTAACTAATGGAAGTGACCGTGGAAATACAGTACCACCAACCAATGGAAGTGACCGTGGAAATACAGTACCACCAACCAATGGAAGTGACCGTGGAAATACAGTGCCACCAACCAATGGAAGTGACCGTGGAAATACAGCGCCAGCAACTAATGGGAGTGACCGTGGAAATAAAACGCCAGCAACTAATGGGAGTGACCAAGGAAATAAAACGCCACCAACCAATGGGGATGGTCATGGAACGCTAACGCCACCAAGTAATGATAGGAATACAGAAGAGACTCCAGCCAATAATGGATAATAAGTAATAGGAAGAAATTTTTAGTTCTGTTGCAAATTTTTAAAAAAGCATAAACAGGTGGTTAATGAAGAATAATGTTCAGGAAGTAGCTGGTAATTGCTGAAGTTCATTGTACGTTGAAAAGGCAAAGCCTCTTTGTATAGTGATTCCAAATTTGTAAATCTTATTTAAAATAAGAATTATTATAGAAAAGGAGTGTCTGATGAGAAAGTTTTTAAGAGTAATTCTAATCTTATTGGTGATATTTGTAGGAATTATGTTGGGAAGCATAATTGTAAATAAAACATATCATACAGAGTTTAAGTCTTTAAATGAAACGGATCAAAACATGTTAAAAGAACTATCTACTATTTATAAGAGTTTCGAAGAATCGAATGATAAACTTTGGAATAAAGATTATCATTTCGAAAAAAAGCCATTAGTACTGATACATAGTAATAAAGATGGGGGATTCTTTAGACAAGAAGCTTATGCAGTTAATGTAAAAGGTGTAGAAAATAGTATTTTTGCAAAAGAAATAAAAGTCCCAAATTCTTTGCATTTACCTAAAGTCTATCGCTTAACTCGTTTTGATTTTAGATCTGTTTCTACCTGGATGCCTTGGAACTTTGGGACAATAAATATTAACGATATGGATGTATTTTATTTTAAATATTATCCTAAAATGTTTGTTAATCCAGATTTATATTTTGATTTTTCGTCTTTCTTATTACATGAGGCTTTTCATGCTTATAAACAAAAAGATTGGACATATGATTCAAATGGTGGAGAGTATATTCACGAATATCCGATAAATAAAGAAAATTATGCATTAATGGGATTAGAATTTAAGTTATTAGATAAAGCAATGGTTGATACGAACCCAGAAAATATTAATCAAGCATTATATGACTGGACAGTTGTACGTAATTATCGCTATAAAAAATGGCCACAATTGATTGGAGAAACAAAAACGGAAGCAATAGAAGGTTCAGCACGATACTTAGAGTATCGTTATAGTAAGTTAACTGGTGGGAAACTTATGGTACTTGCAAAGAAAGAGAAGCCATATCATGTTACTTTTATGGAGGCGTTCAACTTTATTGCTAATGGACAGGCAGAATCTCCAAGGTTTTTAGAGCGGAATATGAGATATGAGACTGGCTCAGCTCTTGAATTAAGCATGGACAAAGCCAATATTCCATGGAAAGAAGCTATTGAAGATAGTGCAACCAAACAAGGGAAGACACCCTATCAAGTATTAAATGCGTACTTTAATATAAATAATACGTCTACAATTGAAAATAAGATTAAAGAAATTAAAGAAAACAATGACTATGACACGCTTTTAGAACAAGGAGAAAAATTGGTGAAAATAAGTAACGAGTAAAGAAAAAAATGAAAAAAATCTCCTTTAAAAGGGCTAATTGAAGGGGATTCTTTTTTATTATAGGCTATATACACTACTAAAAACTCGGTTTTAATAATTAATTTTGAAACTTAACGTACAAGTAACAAATTAATTTGCGTCCCAATGTTGTCGAAATGTACAATTTTCTTTTTTATATGATGACTCCATGCCAATTAAGCTAACATTTAAAATTTCACGTATCGCATTAATTTATAAAAAACACAACAGAATAAAAATTAGTATACATTTAAATCTTATATTGAATTAATCCACTAAACGGATAATGTATTGTTTGTTTTGGATAGACTTCTTGCGAAATATGTACCAAGGCAGTTTTTCAATTCTAATGTGGTAAGATATATATATTAACAATAAAAGGGGATGGGTAAAATGAGGGATTTACAAGAAGAAAACTATGAACAACTAAAAAGAGAAAAAAAGAACATTACTCTGGTTTTAAAAAGTGGAGTTAGAATACCAGGACAAATTATTGGATTAGACCGTTTTACTGTTCTAATGATTGTTAATGGAAAACAACAATTAATTTATAAACAAGCTATATCCACAATTGCTATGTAAAAAATAATATCCTTAGCTTTAAGAAAAGCGAATCTATATCTAGGAGGCGTTTAATTGAACTTAACTCAAGAAAAAAAACTAAAATTAATGATGCATACTATTACTTTAGTATCTTTCATGATTCTTACTTTTTTAGGCATTACAATTTTCTTTGTCCCATTCATTTTTTATTTTATATTCAAATCTAAAGAACTTCGTATAGTAGCTATTGAAACAGGTATTTATCAGCTATTCACATGGATTATTGTATTGATCTGGAATACTTTTATAATAAGGATTTTAATGTTTTCTATGTTCCATTTCGATATGAATGAGAGTAGTTTGTCAATGATATTGTGGACAGCACCATTATATATAATCATAGTTATTTTATTAGTTTTTGGGCCTTTTAAAGGGATTATATATGTATTGCAAGGGAAAGAGTTTCATTATCCAATTATATCCAAATGGGCTGGCAAGTAAAAATAAATAAAGAAGAATCCAGCTAATTATCAATCCGTTTTTATTTTATTTGAATTGTATATTTACGGAATATAAATATATACTTTGCGCTTAAAATTTCCACTTCAATCTAAAGTGTTGTAATTTTCTGTTTTATTGTGAATTTATATAAAAAGATTTGCAAAGGAACTTACTATAAAGAGCATGTATAACAAGTTTCTTCCTATTATATAGAAGATGTTAGATGATATGAATTAAAACAGAGATACAATTAGCTCAAGAAGATAAAATGTAAGGTATGAAGTATAAGGATGTAGCTGAGAAATATGATGTAAGTGTTAATACTATAAAATCATAGAAGAACAGATACCAATAAGACAGAAAAGGTGTACACAGAAAAGAAGACAGGTGCACCCATTGGGAATAAAATGCGTGGGCAATTTGGATAATAAGAACCAAAATGAGGAAACAAGAATGTCGCGGACCATGACGCTCCCACAGAATAGAATGATTAAATTGAATAATTTAAGAAGCGTAGAAATTAAACCTTTCTACGCTTCTTCTAATTGATAAGAAATCTAATGTTTTTCTAAATTTTTTATATAAGATTTTACAGCTTGCAATAAGAATTCTTCCTGTCCCATACCAGCACCGGCTGCCAACTGAACTACTTTTTGCTTGAATTGATGATCCACATGAAAAGTTAATGGCTCTACATTACTTTTAAAGTAAATTCCTTCTACATGTGGAAGGATCGTGCCGGATTTCATATGAGAATGTAAGTATTTAATTTCCTCTTGAAACTGCAATGGATCTACTTGTAATACAAAAGGTTTAATTTCTAATCTGATAGTATCTGATGAATTACTTAATCGCATATTTGTGACACCTAGCTCTTTATAAAATAAATTTATTAGATTATAAGTGATAGAATTAAATAGCTGAGGTTTTTTAAATGAAAAAGATAAATACCCTCGTTTTGTAATTACCGCTTTTTTATTGAAAGGTTCAAAGAAGTAATCATGTTCCTTATAAGTGGATAGAGGGAAAATTTCTTCGTCCTCTGTAAGAATCTTGCCGTCTCCGCCATTAATCTCTATTACCCTAGCGGTTTTTCCGGTATGTAGATGCTTTAATAATTGATATAAATATATATCTTCATCTTGAATCTTAGTAATAAATGTTTTTCGCTCTTTTGTTTTAGTTTTTTCATAATCAAGCATAAAAATCTCTAGATCTTCCTCATCAATAATATATACTTGTTTTCCTCGTTTTTCTACCATTGTTGCGGGTAATTTTCCAGATTTAATGTACGTAAAGATAGTAGATGGTGCAACATTAAGAATTTCAGCTACTTCTTTCGTGCTAAGGCCTTTAACCTCATTTTTATTTTTTAAACGTTCAATATCCTCCAAATAGAAAATCTTACTACCGAATTGCTTCCAATTATCTTTATATACACATTCTATTAATCCATCTTTTTCTTTTTTTAAAATTGTTTGTACCGTTACTCCTAATAAGTCGGCTGCTTCTTTTGTCGTTACAGTAGGTTTTGTAATGAACAATAAATCTTGTGTCATGAAAGGACACCTCCATAACTATCGTTTACTAATATTTTAGGTATGTATATATCATATCAGAATCTGATTTATATTTAAAATAAGAAATAGATTTTATTAAATATCTTATTCATTTTTATAGTTTGAAAATATTTTTAATCCATTTTATATATTAATGAATTTTTATAGCTGTTTTTATTATAAAATCACTATGAAAGTTAAGAAGTTAACTAGTAAATAATATGTATTTACTAATAAATTATAAAAAAATATAAGTATAAGTAAATAGAGAAGAATATAGCGTTCTTACAGAAATAAAATGAATTATCATTTGTATAATTAATAGAAGTAAAATAAAATAATAATTATAGGTAATAAAGATAATTATATTTATAATCTTCAATAGGAGAGGTTAATTCGAAATATGAATAATAAATATATAAAAGAAAATTTATCAATTATAAACAATCAAAATGAGTATATAGATACATATGTAGAGAATATAAGAGATATCGTTCCATTTCTGCATAACAATAGTTATGTAGATAAGGTGGAAGAGAAGATGGAGGTTGCAGAAAAAGAGGGGAAGAATAAATATACGTATTTAAGTGATATAGAAGTCATTTATCATTTCGTACATTTACAAAAAGATATGGATGAGAAGAAGAATAGAAAAGAGGATACAAAAAAGAGTTATATCTCAGAAATCGTATCATTTTGTCAGTGCATGGTGCAGCGTGCAGAAGAATTTGAATTGAATGGGGAAGAGGTACAGAAAAAGGAATCTTTATTGAAAACATTGCAACCTTGGCATATTCGTAAATACAATTCTTGGTTGAAACGGGTAGAGAACGGTAGGAATGGTGACACATATGCAGTCGCAACACTTGCAAAGAAAACAGTGCTCATTCGTTCTTTTCTAAAACATCTTCATGTATTTTCTTATATTGAAAAACCTCTTCATGAAGAACTGCAGCGCGCAAATGTAAATGAACAAGATCGGCCAAATCGGGATCTATCCTATGATGAGGTTATGAAAATTTTAGGGTTTTATAAAGAAAGAGGACATTTAGTAAACTATACAATTTTACTTGCCCTGGCAAGTACTGGTGCAAGAATTCAAGAATTGTGCAACGCGAGAGTGAAGGATTTACATTATGACGGAAAGTACTGGTTAAAAGTTACTGGAAAAGGGGATAAAGTGCGTGAACTTTTCATTTCGGAACATTTATACCAGTGTATTTGTGAAATGAGGCGGAGAAGAGGATGCCAAACCGTATTGGAAAAAGGGGATGAGAGTCCGTTATTTATAAATCAAAGAGGAAATACTTATAACTCTAAAACACTATCTAATCAAGTAACAGATATGGTAAAAAAGACAAACTTAGAGTTTCTACTGTATCGTGAAAATCCAGTAACAGCGCATACATTTCGTCATGCTTTTGCCATTATGGCAGTAGAACAGGGAAATGCAGATTTATATCATTTAATGCAAACACTTGGTCATGAAAATATACAAACCACTAAAATATATTTAGAAAAGCATATGAAGCGTAAAAATAATGTTGGATCTTCTTTCGCTGATATGTTGGTTTAAAATTTATAACGCAAATAACCCCATTTAATTATATATTTTTTATATAATTAAATGGGGTTTCTATTTATTCATTCATTGTTAAGACAACCTCTTATAATTGAAATACGAAAAAATTTCTAAAATATATAAGTTGATCTACAGTGAAAAACAAATTAAAAATACTTAGAGTCAATTAGGTTTCACTTTTTAATCTTATTCTCTCCAAATTTGATGGACAAGATTTCTTTATAAATATAACTAGATACCACGTTAATTCTGAATTTTAGGTTTATCATAATAACTTAAATTAATTGGATTTAAAAAAAGACAGTGTAAGTTTACACTGTCTCTTAATTTTTGATGGGGAAAATTCAAAGTTAATCTTTTTTTGTTAACGCCAAGATAGGCATTAGCAATAACTTAATATTTTAATGTGTATCAAAAATGGTTTTATAAGATCGTTACTACCTATATACTTTATTCTTAACAATCGCTTTTGTAATTACATTCTTCTACAGGCTTGGTTGCGTGTCTTTCATCATCTGTACACCATGATTGTGATTGGAAAGCTAAAAATACAGCTTCCCATTTATCAGTGTCTTTATAATGGAAAAGTACCCACCGTCTTGCCAAATACCATCATCCACTCTGAATTTTTCTACATTTCCTTGGTTCATATGAACAACATGAATTCCAGGTGATCTCTTCACCGTAAGTATACATATCGACTTTGGGATTATTTGCAGATGTTTTCATGTAATTTAAAAATTTGTCTTGTAAGTCGTTATCTTCTCCAGGCGCAGTTACTGGAAGAGGGACTAATTTACAGCCATCAAGTAAATTGCCACGAATATAATCTAGTGCAATTTCTCTGTTGTTACGAGTGATTTTTGTGAAACCATAATTTAAGTTAGGTAGATTTGTAATTTGTTCGGAATGGAAATTTTCACCTTCATAATATAATAAATCGGATGGGCGTTTTTTTGATTTTACATTAATAATAATTTCGTATTCACGGTTATTATTATCTGAGACATTAACTGTAAAATGGGGTGTCCTATCATTATTATCAGGAGGGGTATACCCTACAACTTTCCCTTTTAAAACTCCATAGTTTTTTAACGGCAATTCTATTAGCTCCTAAAAATTTGTTTAATCAGAATGTACTATTATCCGTATCTTATTTTTTATCCTAAAAATACTTTAGTAAAAATGTGAAATAGTATTTTTTATTAAGAATTTATAATGAAAAATTTATGAATAAAATATTCAAATATCAGCTCATAATATATATGGATTGAAAATATGTACATATAACTAATGTAAAAGTAGTAATTAAAATAATATTTGTAATTCTATCAAGGGGTCTATTATTACGGCGTGTAAGGAATTAAATAAAGAAATTATTATTTGAAAATATAATGTTTGTAAAAGTGTTAATGAAATAAGTTATGTTTTTTATCTGTGGAGAACGGTAGATGGAAGGAAATATAAAAGGAAAATACTTTTAAAGAGGCAATTTTGACCAAATAAAAAAATTGTAAAAGGGTTAAGAAATAAATGCATGGCCCTAATTTTTATAATCATAAAGGAAATTTATAATCTAGTTTATATATTAATCGATAAAAACTTGAGTAACGTTTCCTTATAATCAGGAGGTTCTGTGTTATGGTACAAGAATTATATACTTATCGTGCAGGAAAAAAGGTTTTACTTCAAAAACGAGAAAATCAATTTGTAATTAGAACAAGTCCTGATAATTTAAAGGAAGTACATAAAAAATCAGAGGTTGAACAAGTATCTCCAGCATCTTTTCGTATTACAACAGATGAAAGTAACCTTGAGGATTTGATGAATGCTGCACGAGAAATAGCGCCTGCACATCATGCATATTATCGTATGGAAACAAACGATGAATTTCTTATTACAGATCGTATATTTGTAAAGTTTCGTAAAATATATTCTGAAGAAGAGGTTATTCTTTTCACTACACGTTATAAATTAGTATTACTACAGAAATATGATGATTATAATTATCTGTTTCAACTTACTAATGCTACTGGTATGAATCCAATCAAATTAATTGTTAAACTTATGGAAGAAGAAGTAAATGTAGAAGCAGCAGATCATGATTTAAATCATCGGATGCATACATATGATTTGGAAATACCGCATGATGAATCGTATTCTAAGCAATGGCATTTACATACGCACTTTCGAAATGCAGAATATGATTTGCGTTCTGCCACAAGATGTGAAGATGCTTGGAAATTGCTTGGTCATTTTGGCAGTGAAGAAGTTGTTATAGGTTTTTCAGATGATGGATGTAAAGTAGACCATCCAGATTTTAATTCAACTAACAAATTTGCTAGCTATGGATACTTTAAAAATGAACGACTATTTGTAAATACGGATAGTGACTTTCAAAAACAACAAATGTATATAACTTGTAAAAATCATGGTACTTCTTGCGCTGGAGTAATTGCAGCAGAAGTTGATGCACAGTTTACAGTAGGTGCAGCACCAGGTTGTAGGCTTTTACCTGTAAAATGGGAATCAAACGAAGAAGGATTATTTATAACTGATTCAAAATTAATGACTGTTTTAAACTATATTGCTGATAAGGTAGATGTTTTTTCAAATTCATGGGGAAGGAGTCCTGAAAGAACATGGCCTATTCAAGTCTTGGAGAAAATCACTGAATTAACAAAAACTGGTGGAAGAAGACGTAAAGGCATTGTTTTTTTGTGGGCAGCAGGGAATGAGAATTGTCCAATTGAGCATAATGCATTGGTTGATGTACCGTATACTGATGGATGGGAAAATGGTTCATGGGTAGGTGTAATAAAAGCTAAAAATTTTCATCACTCTTTAGTTAGTATTCCTGGTGTTATGTTTGTAGGAGCACTCAGTAGTCTAGCGCAAAGAAGTCATTATTCAAATTATGGTTTTGGACTTTCAATAACTGCACCTAGTAGCAATCTGCACGAATATTTTCGAATGCCTGTTAAAGGAGTACCAATTACGACAACAACTGGTTCTATCCCAGTCTTACATGGGAATTGTATACCAGAAAATGTAACAAGTCGTTTTGGTGGTACTTCCAGTGCAACTCCCTTAGTAGCGGGGATTGCGGCTTTAACTATTTCAGCGAATCCACATTTATCAGCTTTAGAAGTGATTTCTATTTTAAAAAGCACAGCATCTAAAAATTTGAACTTTGAGGGTTATTCAAAGACACCACCAAGTTCATTTGATATGGATACATCGTGGGACATTTCACCAATTCAACCATTTGATAAAGGTACATTTATTAATATTGGAAGCAGTGATGGGACATGGAGTCCATGGTTTGGACATGGTAGAGTGGACGCATTTGATGCAGTGAAAGAAGCTTTGAAACGTAATTAATGTGCATAAGATAATCCTTTTATTAAGTAGTTGAATTCGCAGTGAAAGAGGCAATAAAAAGATTTGATGCTGTAAGTTAAAAGAAGATAATTTTAATTAATTAGGGGAAAGTAGATCAATTACATAGAGCGAATGATTTGCAAATTCACCTTTCGTGTGTAATAGATGATTTACATGTAAAAGCCATTGACATTTGATTATGTTTGGAAATTTAATAAGAAAATAAGTTTTAATAATCTAAAGCTTTTTAAGGTAAAATGATAAAAAATAGTAAAATAAGTAACCGGTTCCTTAACGTATAAGGAGCCGGACATATAATATCTAAACTTATAATTTTACAATATGGTTATCCTATCATAATTAAGTTAGGGTCTGAAAATATTCTTTAAATGAAAACTCTAATTTCTTTACAGTTCAAATGGTAGAACTGGGAATATTAAAATACTCAATTGATCTACTAACCTGTTTTGGATAATTTAAAATTTGTGAATGCTTGTATAAAGAAATACGGTTGCTTCATACTAATTTTGAGTGACTTTAATTTATTAAATCCTGTTCAAGGAGGAAAGTACATGGACAAGAAACAGCTTCATAGTGGAGGTTTTGTACCAAAATATCAGCTTGAAAAATTAGCGGAAAAGGGGAATGAAGAAGCAAAGAAAACACTTTTACAAATGCAGCAAATTGAAGATAAAAACAAATGCCATAAAAAGTGAAAATATTGAGGATACACCTGCTTTAACACATTTTTAAACTAAACGAGGGGTTATAGGATAGCTAGATTTTATACAGGAATTGTTTCATCAGGGAGGGGAGCCCCCAGTTAGTGATGTAAACGTAAAAATTTTATAAAAAGATATTGAAACTTCATAATTAATTAGAAATCATTGGGCAAACATAACTAGGGGAATTTTGCAGAAAAAGCTTTTTTGGATTTTAGTTAGAAATTATAACTATAAATTAATATATTAGAATTTTCATTTAATGTAGATATGAAAAACGGTTATTACAGTGAAGAATACCTACTAGTTTACTTATTTTTAATAAGATAATATTTTTTTATCGATAAATTTTTGTATCTACTTTGGAGATTAAATAAATTATTTAGTTTGATTAGATTCAAACTTTTCTCTCTCTTTAATAAAGTATTAGAAATGCACGGAAATTAGTAATGTTCACGGTGGATTATTGGTAAGTTTTAATTTAAGTCTTAAGGATTTTTGGGAAGTTAAACTGACATACATTTAATTTTTAAACTAAGAGAATTTCTTTTGAAGATTATCGTTTTCTAGATTTTTAGAGCAATCTAAAAATAAGTTACATATTTAGTGAGATACGTGTAGAGAATAAATTTTGATTGTGTAAAAACAATCAAAATTTATTACATGAGGTGAAGATATGAGTCAAAATAATTCAAATGAAGTAAAGAAAAACGAGGTAGGATTAATTCCTTTTGATGTGTTGGAGGTTGTTAGTGAAGTTCGTGAAATACCTGAAGGTGTAAAACTAATAAATGCTCCGGCAGCATGGGAAAAAAGTGAAAAAGGAAAAGATGTTGTGGTTGCAGTTCTAGATACAGGCTGTCAAATTGACCATGTAGATTTAAAGGACCGCATTATTGGAGGAAGAAATTTTACTACTGATAACAATAGTGATCCAAATAATTATACTGATATGAATGGTCATGGAACACATGTAGCAGGAACGATTGCTGCTACAGAAAATAATAAAGGTGTTTTAGGAGTTGCCCCACAAGCTAAGCTACTTATTGTTAAAGTGCTAGGCGGTCCAAATGGATCGGGTGCTTATGAATGGATAATAAATGGGATTAATTACGCAGTAAACTGGAGAGGCCCTAATGGAGAAAAAGTAAGAGTTATTTCTATGTCATTATCAGGACCAGAGGATAATCCAGAACTACATCAGGCTGTGAAAAATGCAGTCAATAATGATGTATTAGTTGTTTGTGCAGCTGGTAATGGTGGGGATAATAACCAAAATACTGATGAGTTAAGTTACCCAGGAGCATATCAGGAGGTTGTAGAAGTCGGTGCTGTTGATTTAAATAAAAAAATAGCTGTTTTCAGTGAATCAAATAAAAATGTAGATTTAGTTGGACCTGGAGTAGGGATTTTATCAACTTACAAAGGTGGAGGCTATGCAACTTTAAGTGGAACTTCAATGGCAACTCCGCATATTTCAGGTGGTGCAGCATTAATTATTAAACATTGTGAAAGTAATAAGGAATTTGATAGAACGTTATCAGAGGATGAAATTTATGCACAATTGATTAAACGAACAACAGCTCTTGTTGATTCTAAGCGTTTAGTAGGTAATGGATTGTTAGATTTAGCAAAAGAATAAAACAGAAGGTATTGGCTTGCTTGATTTAATAGGTGTGTACATTAAAAAATTCTAAAAGTTAAGTTTGAAGTTTTATAAAAAAGTGGGTGTCAGGTACATCTGAAAATATCGTGTATTACAAATGCGATAAATATATATAGGTTTTATATAGGGATGAAAAATCGTTGCATCATAATGTTAAATTCAAATAATGTAAAATCAAAAAGCAGTTCTTTTTGATAGAGAAATTCCCAGAAACCCAAATGAGTTTTGGTTTGATAATCAAGGAAGAAGGTTTAAACCACTTGAAAGTTACCAAGTTCCTTTGAATACGGTTAGTCAACTGACTGGTTTAGAGTTTAATGATTTATTATATAAAACCAATCCTCTTTTCTTTCGTCCAAATAGTTTAACTGAAAGTGCAGAAATCAATACACCTGAGTATCATTTAATTCAAGGTGTAGGTGATTTAATTTTGGATCGCGATTTAAGTTGACCAATATATAAAAATTGAAGGTCGTAAAGGATATTGGAGTAATGTTTAAAAAAATCAACAAGGTCCAAATTTAATAAAGCATCATTCGAACACAAAAAAACAAAGGTGTAAGTAGCAGTTAGGAGGATAAATTATGATTGAAAGTTTAATTTTGGTTGAAGGACAGAACATCAGTACAGAAGCATTAAGAAGTATGTCTTTAGGAAATGCTAAACAATTGGTAATTGGAGTTACAACATCAGCTAAGGGAGTAATCCTTCAGGTTAATGCAACGTCTTCTTCTTATTTAGGGAGTGCACTCCTTGAAATTTCGCAAGTTCCAGGTGTTACGAACGTTTTAACATTGAAACTTGAGAATACCCAATGAGTTTGAAATTTATGTAATTTTGCTGGTTGGATTAGTTATAACAGAGTTTTCTGCAAATCTGGTAGTTTTTTTCTTAAGAAATTGAATACAAACTCTTCAAATATAGAAATTGTATTTTTTACCGAATGTAATTTTTGTTTAAAGACTTACAATATGTAGGTAAATAAAAAATACTAAGGAGAATTTTTTATGTCTAGACAATTGATTATAATAGCTAAATCAAATGTAAATTTAAGTCACTTAGGAACCTCCTCTTCTGACAGTCAGGAAAAAGATGATTTTATAGGTTTATTAGCTACTCAGGATATTCAAATTCAGCCACTTTTCGAGAAGGAGCAAATACAACCAATTAAAACAGTATCTCTTGAAAGTGATATAGAACCTCCTGATTTTTCTAAGTACTATAAAGTGATTGCTCCTGATGAGAAATTGGAAGAACTTGTAGCGCAATTTCGCAATTCAAGTGTAGTTGAAGATGCTTACATTAAACCTGCTCCGGAACTTGCAAAATTAGCTGTAGAACCTAAAACGGATGTTACAATCCAAGCTACTCCAGACTTGAGTTTTAGACAAGGTTATCTAAATGCAGCTCCAGCCGGAATTGATGCGCGACATGCTTGGAATTTCCCTGGAGGAAAAGGTAATGGAATAAATATAGTAGATATTGAAGGTGCGTGGAGATTTTCCCATGAAGATTTACGAGAAAATCAAGGTGGAGTTATTGCAGGAACACCATCTTCTGATTTAGGTTGGAGGAATCACGGCACTGCTGTAATAGGTGAAATTAGTGGTGATGAAAATGGCGTAGGTGTGACCGGAATTAGTCCAAACGCAAAAATACATGCAATTTCGGTTTTTGGGCAAAATCAAACTTCTTCAAATGCAATTTTACAAGCTGCTAATGCTCTCGGTGCTGGAGATATTATTCTTATTGAACTACATGCACCTGGACCACGGTTTAATTTTCAAGATAGACCTGATCAAAAAGGATACATTGCTATGGAGTGGTGGAAAGACGATTTTGAAGCAATTCGCTTTGCTACTGCTAAAGGAATTATTGTAGTAGGGGCTGCGGGCAATGGAGCTGAAGATTTAGATGATCCAATTTATGAAAACAGATTTAACCGTAGTCAAAGGGATTCGGGTGCTATCTTAGTAGGAGCTGGAGCGCCTCCACCAGGTACTCATGGTAGCGATCATGGCCCTGATCGATCTAGACTTCCCTTCTCAAATTATGGGTCTATCGTTGATACACAAGCCTGGGGAAGAGAAGTAACGACTACTGGATACAGTGATTTACAAAGTGGAGTAAATGAGGATTCATGGTATACAGATAGATTTAGTGGAACGTCTAGTGCTTCGCCAATTGTTGTAGGAACAATCGCTTGCCTTCAGGGAATTGTAAAAGCTCGCGGGCAAAGTCCGTTGACTCCTATACGTGTAAGAAACATGCTTAGAAATTCGGGCTCTCCACAGCAAGATGCACAGACAAGACCTAAAACACAACGTATTGGGAATCGACCAGATTTAAAACAGCTTATTAATATGATTCAGTAGAATTAATAATTGAAATCGCACTATTGAATTGATTATTAGTTTATTTTGATAGAGACGAACGTACATGTTTATTGATTTAAAATTTTTTAATCTCCCCAAACACTAAATACGTTATTCTTTCTAAACAAGCTAGATTAGAAAGAATAACGTATTCTTATAAATTTTTCGATTTAAGATGAATTACTACTATTTGTGGAGGAGTTGCCGACTTCTAGATGAAGTAAAAATCGGGGGAATTCAAGGAGGTATTTAAGTGATGGATAAAAAACATAGAAAGTTTAGTAAATCTAGTCCCTGTTATCAAAAGGTTTACAAAAGTGAGACGCTTATACTAGGTGAAAACTCAAATATTAAAAATATTCTTTCTACTCCTGAATTTATTTGTCCAGATGAACAATTTGAAATAGACGTAAATACTATACTTCAAGTAAGTTGTGTCTCTGATTCTTCGGGGTTAATTGTTATAGATTCATTAGATATTGTGGTACATGGAGCAGCTAAGTTTACAGAATTTGAATTAATTGAAAAAAACGGATGTCCAAATGGATGTCCAGCAGGTACTTTCTCAGGGCTTATAAGCCCTGATGAAAAAGCAATCACTTTAATTTATGATAATTTTTCTGTGGATTGTGAAGGAACGGGTGTTAATTTAAAGTGTTGTATGAATTTTTTTCAATTAGTTGCAGATGAATCAAATGAAATGCAAAAAATCAACTTTGATGTAACCCTAAGGGGATTTGCTTCATTAGATGAAGGATGCGGTGGGCAATTCAACGATAATTTTGAATCAGAAATTAATATAGGAACCACACTCATAGTAAAGGGAGATAAATAGAATTCACTTTAGATTTAGGAATAGGACGACATGGCCATCTAGATAATCAATTAATCGCTGAATTTATTTATATTATCATTCCGTTCGTACATATTCTGCTTTAAATGGGATGAAGCCTTATCAGTACTCAAGATCAATCGTGTAATCTAAATTTTGTTCTAGTTTTACTTGAACAGGTCATAATCTGATAATAGAAATAAAATACAGACTTTTCCTGAAAAAATGTATATCTGCAAAACCTGGAAAAAGTGACTTGAAAGGAGGCTCAAAATCATGGGTTTTGAATCATTAAATAGAAAAATGCTAACTAAGTCACATGGATTTACTGCAGGAATAGAAGGTCCTTCATGTGATAAAGAAGGGAATATTTATGCTGTTAATTTTAAAAGAAAAGGTACGATTGGCAAAGTAAGTCCAAATGGAGATAGTAAAGTCTTTATTGAGTTACCTAAAAATAGTATAGGTAGTGGGACACGTATTGATCGTTACGGAACATTGTATATTGCTGATTATTGTAACCATAATATATTCGCAGTTAATATTGAAACAAAAGCAATAAGGGTGTTTGCTTTTAATCCTGCTATGAATCAGCCTAACGATTTAGCCATAACTGATGAAGGTGTTTTATTTGCTAGTGATCCTAACTGGAGAAAATCAACAGGACAATTATGGCGTATTGATAAAAATGGGAGCACTCATTTATTAGAAACGAATATGGGAACTACTAATGGAATTGAAGTGAGTCCTGATGAAAAAAAACTATATGTAAATGAAACTGTACAAAGAAAAATATGGGTATATGATTTATCAAGTAATTATAAGTTAAGTAATAAACGCGTATTAATAGAGTTTACTGATTTTGGACTTGATGGAATGCGTTGTGATTTGGCCGGAAATTTGTTTGTAACGCGCATTGGCAAAGGTGTGGTAGCAAAAATTTCACCTGAGGGTAATCTTATAAGTGAAATCCAACTTAATGGAAAAAATTGCAACAATCTTACGTTTGGAGGTCCTGCTGGGAAAACCTGTTATGTTACTGTAGCTGATACAGGAAACATTCAAACGTTTGAAACAGATGTACCAGGAAGATGTTGGAGTTTACTACATAATAGATAAGAAAATTCTAGTACAAAAAATAAGAGTAAAAAGCTGAGAAACAATAGAAATTAGATGAGGAATAGGAAAGTTAATCAAAGGTGGAAATTTAATAACAAGTTAATAGTGTGGACCAGTAGATTATGAAAGGGGTACACTAGCGGTTATATTTCACATGTAATTAATATAGTTATAGGGAATTTTGGTGACCTTGAAAAACAAGGAATGGAACTAGAGGCCGCTGCAAAGTACAAAAATGCTTTTGGTAGAATTATGATCCAAAAGGAAATCTTAGAAAGGACCCCAGTGTAATAGGCATATACTGAGAATAAAGAATTTGGTTATGTTTGAGATGCCAATAATACAATAAGACTGCGACTAAATATATTGGATAAAGTAACAAAATACGAACATGTATATTTTTATGTTGAGAGTATAGATAAGAATCACTTGTCTGACCATAGCCCTGTTTTATTGTGCTACAGCGAAAAAGTTTTATAACCAAATTTAAGCAGTCAGGATTCTGACTGCTTAAATTTGGTATATCTGAGCTTGAAAGGTTAGTTCTAAACTGTTTTCTGTATTAGAATCAAATTATTATTCTCTATTACTATAAGAGGATAAGAGTGACGATATAGAGTATGTCTGAAATCTAATAAAGTACAGGACGAAAAAAATTGGACAAATTGCCAAGTTACCTTTGAAACAACAGAGCAAACGCGAAAATCGAAAATCTATTTTCAGGTAGAAAATGGTGGAGTTTCGACAAGTGGTATAGCTTGAAAAAGGAGAAACATCTTCTAGTTTTAATCCAATTATAAACAGTAGTCTAGAGAATATGATGGAAAACGGTTGTATTCCAGGATGGATTAGAGGAGATGGTATTAGTTGTAGTTCTAACGGGTTATGAATGAAGGGTTTACGGGCTATTCTTCGCTTGTATTAGAACATAGTCAATAATGGTGGTACAGAAGTTGGATGTTACACTTTAATTTGTAAATGAAAATAAAATATAGACTATGCCCCGAAATTACATGTATCTCGGCTGAACTTTATTGAAGGGGTGAGAGATTTATCTGTAAAAAATCTACAAAACAGAAACCTCTCAAAAATGAGAGGTTTCTGTTTGTTAATTTTAATATCACGCCCTAATCTTTTACATCTTCTCTAAATCCTCTCGAGTTATAAAGCTACCAATACTTACTTTCTTTTCTGTAGTAATGTCTGTATTGAATGCGTGCATCAAAATTTCAGACAGAGGTGTTGAATCTGTATCATACGCATAGCCAAGACTATGATGGTTAAGTACACTATTGGGAGTAACACTGTTCCCCCAAGGTTTCATTGGATCATTTAAATTATGACCTGTTGGCCCTACTTCACTACCAGTTCCAGTAGGATGATACCCTTCATTTGGATTAGCAACCTGCCATTGAGCCCATAGACGATCAACATTTGCATGATGTAAGAAAAAGACAGGATCATTCGGTGAGCTCATCCAATACATAGACCCTTGTATAGCACCAGCTACCCATAAATGTACTTGATTATGAATTCTTCCATCTCCATACCAACCTTCAAGTCGGTTACAAAAACTTGGTTTCGCTACCGTCATACTTGAAGGATTGTTTAAATCCTGGAATGCACGCCAAGGAGAAACATAGTATGGTGTTTCTAATAAGCAATTTTGTACCTCTGAATTTGTTGGAAGATTAATCAATATAGTAGCTCCCGAGCTATTTTTTAAAGTACCCAACTGACGGCGTAATCGAATCTCTTGAGGCTCGTCGGAATGGTGGTCGTCAAAAAGAGTTAGTTTCCAATTATCACCTGTGAATGGGCCTGTTGTGACAGCATAACCTTGATTAGGATCACCATCACCTCCCATAAAATCATTAGTCCATGGACTCCCTGGAACTGACGGATCAGTAGAGCTATTAACTGTCCAATCCCAATAGGGAAGTGTGACAGTAGAATCGATTTGTTGCAAATCTAATTCCAATTGATTTATAAAATATCGATGCCAAGGTAAAAATGCAGGACCTCCATGAGCAGATCCTGGTTTAGTTGATGTTTGATCCATCATTGACATCAAATGCCAATAAACATAATCATCATAGCGACTTGTACTCCCCAAAGAGCTTGGTAAACGACTTGGTCTACGCTTTAATTCTAATAATGCATTAGTAAATGTTAACCTTTCATTATGTGTTAGATTAGCTTGATTTTTTCGGATTCTCATAAATATACCTCTTTTAATTATAATATTTTATAATTTTAGAGTTTCCATTGTACAATTGTTTATCCTCAATTGTTTATTATCAATAACAATATTTAATTTCCCTTTCTTTAAAATAGATTTTAATGTTTGTTTGAAACAAAGTTTAATCAAAGTCAAAATAGTGTTTTATATGAATATTATTAAAAAATCTATTAACATATTTCTACGCATCTTTTTTATAAACATCGTAGCATTATTTTCAAAACACCCCCCATATTGCCATCAATTTGAGAAATGTATTCTTCTCAAAAATGAAAATCGACCTAAGATCCTATGGACAACTATAAAAGGATGAAACTTTCGTTTTGGGGATATTTCAGAAGTTTAGCTTGATGGCTATGTGTCTCTAGCCCAAATTGTTCAATGTAATTAAAACAAATTTTTCTTTTATCACAATTATTGAATTTAAGGAGAGTGGATGCAGATGCATGCTGAAATCAAATTCATTCATCACGTCGGCCATGTAGTCTCCGATATGGAAGCTACACTCGAGCTGTACAGAAAACTGGGATTTGTCTGTTCACCGCCGTCCTATCCGGCGTTGGCCGAAAATGAAGAAGAACTTCCAAAGCCATTCGGAGCAGCCAATTCGCATGTCGATTTTTTAAGCAGCTTCATCGAAATCGTAACGGTTGCCGAGAAAGGCGCGAGGATTCCGATCAATGCCAAACTCGTTCCGTTGCAGGCATCGCCGGATGTGCTCCAAGTAATAATCGGAAAAATTAAACGCACTGTCGATACTATCTCCAGATGTCTATCCCGTTATGAAGGAGCGCATATTCTTTGTTTCGGTACAGAGGATGCCGACCAGACAGCGGACCGTTTCCAACGGAGTGGAATCAGTCATAGCGGCGTTAACACCGTGCAGCGGCCTCTTGAGATGTCCGGGGGAATTCAACTTATTCCCGTGTGCTATTTGGAAATTGACGGGGACAACGTGCGCGAAGGTCGTTTGGCTGCAGCGGAAAGCCCAACCTCAGCCATAATGGAGGAGAAAATATCTCCGAACCATCCGAATGGGGCGACGGATCTAGTCGAATCAATCTTATGCGTAGACGATTCCGAGCTGGACGAAATCACTAGGCGATACGGCCGATACTTGGATTGTGAGGCCCGGACGGATGGAGTAACACACATCTTCGACTTGGAAGGGGCTAGCATCACAATCGTTCCCAGATCGCGGTTGTCAGAGTTGCTACCAGGAGAGATGGCACCCCCGGTGCCGGGATTCGCCGGGTACGCAGTAGCAGTGAGCGACATCTCCCACACCCGAAGTTATCTCGAAGAAAACGGTTTACCGATAGCGAAGACGAACTCGGGCGACATCTTCGTACCAGCGGCCTCAGCGCTTGGCGCTGCTATCGTGTTCAGAAAAGCGTAGCCGCGAAAAGCAAACAATCCGTGTTAAATTGAAACAAAGGTAGATTAAGACTTAAAAAATACTAATTGCCTGTAAGCGTTTTAAAAGATACAAAACAACTGTTTACGGTATAAAAATAGTGCTATCAACAAGAGGGATTTTTCACTTCCCCTTAGGATAGCACTACACTATATTAATATAGCTTAACCATAATAACATGAAGTGTTTAATAGTGGATGCTTTTTATTTAGCAATATAACTGTTGTGTACTTTATATTGTGTTGAACCATTCACTCATACTTTATCGTCAATCGTAAATCCAAGCTCTTCATCTACCGTTCCTGCTATATCTTTATCAGACCAAGAAGCAAACAGCTTCATAGAAACGAAGGTTGTCCACTTTAGAAACAACGCGTTTTCCAATTACAGAACTTGCAGCATAAGTTTGTTCTCCTTGATATTAAATATAAGATGGTTTGTTATAAATCCAATGATTACCACCAAGATTTAACCATTCGCCTTGTTTCCCCCACACTTGATATGATTCACTTTTACTTAATTGACGGATAAATACTGTAATTTGTTGATGACCCATCCAAAACAATCCCAAAAGTGTGTTTGTTGGATGATTTTATGTTTAATGGGGTTCTGCCACACATCCCTTAAGTTGATGGATGTGTGGTGCTATCCCTATTAGTAGTTTATTCAAACTTAAATGTATTATTTATTTAATATTTCAGCTTTTATACAAATAATCTTGGATTTGAGATATTTTTTAAAATGTTGGTAATGATGAGGTTTTATCTTGAAAATCGTTTAAATCTTATGTTTAACCGATTGAATTGAGAACAAGGTCTTCCTATATACAGCAGGAAATACACGGTTCTCTACAGAAAAAGAAATACAAGGTAACATCAAAAAGAGACACTATGCACATTTATCCATACTTTCTGCTATTAACCTCCTAGTCTTGGAGGTAAAAAACAAGCATATCGAGTCTGCATTGATAGTAGTAGGTGGAAAGATTGTCTATGGGACAGATAAAATTCAAAAATTATCACCTTCAGCTCCTAAAGCTAGAACTGGTAGGATACCAATAATTACTTTTGGGGGTATGATAATAAATCGAAAATTAAGCATCAATTAAGTTATATTATGAAGATTATGGTATAGGAAATCCAGGTGTATTAATTCATGTTTAGCCGTGAAGTGGTCGATCTTGGGAATATCAAGTTCCAGCTCTTGTTGAGGCTGGATCAAGCTAAGTTTAATATACCTATTCTTGTTATTCATGGTAATTCAGATGCAACTGTTCCATTTGAATATAGTGGGAAACTAACACCTGAAGCAATTCCTAATTCTAAGGTTGCTTTAATAAAGAGTGGTCTACATGGGTTTAATGCAACGCAGCTATCTTTCTTAATGGACTAATTACAAATGAATAATTGTTAGCTGATAAATTATAAACAATTGATAATTCCATCATGAATTTTCTAATAAATGGAAATAAATAAAGGTGACTAATTTTGAGGAGGTTTTCAATTATGGCAGAAAACCAAGATATGAATTCTTTAGATGAACAAGACGTGAAACGTGAGACATTGACAACACGCCAGGGGCACCCTGTGAAGGATAATCAAAACATCCGAACAATTGGGAATCGTGGTCCAGCAACACTTGAAAATTATCATTTCATCGAAAAAATTTCTCATTTTGATCGAGAAGAAGTTCCAGAGCGTGTAGTACATGCACGAGGAGCTGGAGCATTTGGGTATTTTGAAACCTATGGAAAAGTTGAAGATGAGCCCGTAGAAAAGTACACTCGTGCAAAAGTATTTTCAGGTGCTGGAAAAAAAACACCCTTAATGGTTCGTTTTTCTACAGTAGCTGGAGCAAAGGACTCGCCAGAAACAGCACGGGATCCACGAGGTTTTGCGGTGAAAATGTATACGGAAGATGGTAATTGGGATTTAGTAGGGAATAACTTGAAAATTTTCTTTATTCGTGATGCGATGAAATTCCCTGATATGATTCACGCATTTAAGGTTGATCCGGTTTCGAATGTGCCAAATCCTCAGCGGATGTTTGACTTTGTTTCTCGTACCCCAGAGGCAACACATATGATTACATTTTTGTTTTCTCCATGGGGTATTCCAGCAACATATCGCCATATGCAGGGATCTGGTGTGAACACTTATAAATGGGTAAATGAAAAAGGCGAAGCTGTATTGGTAAAATATCACTGGGAGCCGAAGCAGGGAATTCGAAATTTAACACAAGAAGATGCAAACAGTATTCAAGCAATGAATGTTAGTCATGCAACACAAGATTTATATGAAGCAATTGAACGCAAAGATTATCCAGAGTGGGAGCTATTTGTACAAATTATGGAGGATGGTTATCATCCAGAACTTGATTTTGATCCTCTTGATGATACGAAGCTTTGGCCAGAGGAGCAGTTCCCCTGGTTACCAGTAGGACGTATGGTTCTTGATCGTAATCCAGTTGATTACCATTCAGAGATTGAACAAGCTGCTTTTGGTACAGGAGTACTTGTTGATGGCATGGACTTCTCAGATGATAAAATGCTACAAGGTCGTACTTTCTCTTATTCAGATACTCAACGTTATCGCGTTGGTGCAAACTACCTGCAATTACCTGTAAATGCACCTAAAGCACCTGTTCGTACAAATCAACACCGTGGTCAAATGGATATGCGTAATCCGAAAGAGTCTGGAGAAAATCCGCATATTAACTATGAGCCATCTATGCTGGGTGGTTATAAAGATGCAACACAAGAAAAGCATCATCCACACCAACCAACTTACAATGCGGCTGCTATGAGCGCACCAATTGATCGTCCTAATAATTATGGTCAAGCAGGTCACACATATCGTAGTTTTGAGGAGTGGGAACGAAATGAGTTGGTTAAAAATCTATCCGAAGCACTTGCGGTATGTGACAAAAGAATTCAGCATGCGATGATTGAACACTTCACACAAGCTGATGAGGATTATGGCCGTCGTGTTAAAGAAGGTATTGAAAAGAAAATGAAAGAAGCTAAAAAGGAAAATAAACTTCCAGGCCGCGAAGTAAGTAAATCAAAATATGGCCAAGGTTCATTAGCTGCAAATGAAGCAACAAAAGATGCAGTAAAGAAAAGCCATGAATCCGATCCTTATTAATTGAATTAAGCACAATAGGATGACCTAGAGGTGCTGTAAAAATATTTAGGAAGCCTTTCATACGATTAGTAAAATAGTTGTGTTTAAAAATATGAGGGATATACCGAATATGATATAGAGGATTTATAAATAAAAAAGGGCTAAAATAGCCCTTTTTTATTTGTGTTTTGAAGAGGATTTTTTATATAAAAACAGCATAAAAAGGATTCTACTAGGAATCTCCCTTGTTATTTGGAACATATTCTTTATATTAAGATCCATAAAAAAAGTTCACCTTTTCTGATAATTAATATTAATACATTTTAGGTAATTAATATACGAAAGTGGATTTATATTTCATTAATGGATTCCTTTCCATTTGCATAAATTATTTATTGCAACAGCTTTCGTGTCCGAAATAAGATGTTCCAACAAAGGACAATATAAGTATCTTTATAATGATTTTCCAATATAATCAATATGTTTATGAAAGGAACTCTGTGTTATTTTTGCTTTTCTACTAACTAATACAGCTTCAAACAAAGGACACAATTGCTACATACTAAGTGTGATTTATTACCTATTCAAAATTCTGTCTATTCGATCTTTCTAAAAATAAAAAAAGATTAAACTTATAAATATACAAGCTATAATGAGGGCGTCGAGAAATAATATATTACCTCTAGAGAAAAAATCAAACCTCGATTTGGTTCGAAAATTCTACAAACCTTGTCAGTAATTTTCTAAAATTAGACATACTGATATGATTGCTATACGGAGGGTTGTGGATCAGAAGGGAAGTTTATTCAACTCAAGAAAGAAAGCGCTATCAAACGGATCTTATTTTGAATTGAGCATTCTAATAACTTAGATACAACTGCAATTAAAACTAATAAATTATGGGGTTGCTTATATGAATATAAATGTAGCATCTATTAAAGAAAAAAAGGTTATTAAATACAAAAGTTGTTTTGATGTGATTGGACCCATTATGATAGGTCCTTCAAGTTCACATACTGCAGGTGCATTGGCTATTGGAACAGTTGCTAATAAATTATTTCAAGGTCTTCCAAAAAAAGTTGTAGTAAAGTATTATGAATCATTCGCTGAAACCCATAAAGGTCACGGAACTGATTTTGCAATTATTGCTGGTATATTAGGCTTTGCTGCCGATGACAGTAAAGTGCCAGATGCTATTAAAATTGCAGAATCTAAAGGAATTGACATTACCTTTATTGAAAAATCGGGTGATAGTCCTGCCGGTCATCCAAATACGGCAGATGTATATGTAGAGGATGAAAGTCGCAGTATTAGAACGATGGGTATTTCGGTCGGTGGTGGATTGATTGAAGTCAAACATGTTGAAATTGATGGATTTAGCTTAGATCTGCAGGGCCCATTACCAGTTGTTATTGCGATTTCAGAAAGAGCTGACTTTGAATTTGTCTTACGCAGGATCTTTAAACAATATGATGTGGAAATTAACAACTTTCATAGTTTGGAAGATAAAACAAAATATTTATATTCATTCGCTTTAGATTCGCTATTGCCTGGTAATGCTCAGAAGGAATTAGGAAATTTCAGTAATATAGCTAATCTTATTATTCTTTAATTACATTAAGGAGTGAAAAATATGTATATGGCCATAAAAGAAATTGTGGTTGCAGCTAATAAAAGCCAAAAGCCAATTTATGAATTAGCAATCGAACAGGAAATCGAACAAACTAAAACTTCTTATGAAGAAGTTTGGAGTAAAATGGAACGAAATTTAACGACTATGCAAAATGCTATAAATAAAAGTATTGAGGGTGACGGTGTATTTTCTCCAACCGGTTTAACCGGAGGTGATGCTGTTAAAATTAAAAACTATCGAGAAAATAGGAAAGCTCTTTCTGGAAATTTGATGGTGTTAGCGATCCAAAGTGCTATCGGTGTTAATGAAGTAAATGCTGCATTAGGAGCTATTTGTGCAACTCCAACAGCAGGTGCGAGTGGGACAATTCCAGGGGTCTTATTTAGTATTAAAGATACGTTGCAGTTAAGTCATGAAGATATGATTCATTTTCTATTCACTTCAGCGTTATTTGGAACTATAGTCGCAAACAACGCTTGTATTTCAGGAGCGTACGGAGGATGTCAAGCTGAAGTAGGAAGTGCCTCAGCGATGGCGGCTGCAGCTGCGGTAGAAGCTGCGGGTGGAACGCCACAGCAATCTTCTGAAGCTTTTTCGACTGCATTACAAAATTTACTCGGTTTAGTTTGTGATCCGGTCGCTGGTTTGGTAGAAATTCCTTGTGTAAAGAGAAACGCCATTGGAGCGACAAATGCTTTAGCAGCAGCGGACATCGCATTAGCTGGCGTAAACAATATCATCAATGCTGACGAAGTTATTGAAGCGATGTATAGAGTTGGAAGACAGATGCCTCGCGAATTAAGAGAGACAGGTTTAGGTGGAATTGCGGCTACACCTACAGGGATTGCCATTAAAAATAAAATCTTTGGGGAGAAACAATCCAATTAATAAACAGCTATCGATTATATTGTGAAACATTTAACATTTTATACTCTATTGTTCGCTTAAGGATGCCTGTATGTTGGGGGAATTATCAATAAAATATACTACTATATAATTAAAATGTTTTGTAAGTGGTAACAAACCCTTCAGGTTGATGCTACGCTAATTTTTTAATTTTGATTAATTTAGAAGAGGGATATTCGTTGTGGTGCACTATATAAGCAATTTATTTTTCAAGAACGGTCTTTATTCCTATTCCTTAAATAGAGAATTGAGAATAGGACACAAGGAGGAATTATTATATGAATGGGAATACTGCAAAAAACATAGAATTTCAAGCTGATAATACTGCAGTAAAAAATGAGAATTATCTAGACCCTAAAAAGTGGCATAAACAGGATACTACCTGGGCATTGAGCCTTTTTGGAACAGCAATTGGAGCAGGGGTACTTTTTTTACCGATTAATGCAGGTTCAGGTGGTTTATTATCATTGCTGTTAATTACCATACTTGCCTATCCTGTTATGTATTATTCACATAGAGCGCTTGCTAAAATGATTTACGCTTCAAACTCTGCTGATGAGGGGATTACAGGTACTATAAGAGAGTATTTTGGAAATAAGGCAAGTATCATTTTTAACATTGTATATTTTGTCTCCATTTATACGATCGTGCTGATGTACTCGGTCGCACTTACAAATACCGCTAGTAGTTTTATCGTGCATCAATTGCACATGCCGGAGCCTCCAAGGGCCATTTTATCGCTTGTCTTAGTACTCGGTCTTATCGCTATACTAAATTTTGGTCAAGATATAACTGTAAAGATCATGAGCATGCTAGTGTATCCATTCATAGTTTCTCTACTTTTTATCGCAATATCTTTGATTCCACAGTGGAATACGTCAATGCTTAGTTTTACAAGTGTTCCTACTGCCTCAGCAGGAACAGGATATTTAGGAATGATATGGATGATACTTCCAATTATCGTATTCTCGTTTAATCATTCACCTATGATTTCGTCATTTGTTATGAAACAGAGAGCTACGTATGGAATAGAAGCTACTGATGCTAAGTGTGCTCAAATACAAAAAGTTTGTTATATCATGACATTTGCTGTTGTTATGTTCTTTGTTTGGAGCAGTACCTTAAGTTTGACTCCAGATGATCTTAAGGTAGCAAAAGAACAGAACTTGTCAATCCTATCATATCTTGCTAATGAGCTTAATTCGCCAGTAATCACTATTGCAGCTCCTATCATTGCCTTTGTGGCTATTACAAAGTCTTTCCTTGGCCATTATATAGGAGCGTATGAGGTAATGCGTGACATGATTATCAAGTCCGGTAAAAAACGTGGGAAAGATATAGGAGAAAAAACAGTTAAGACAATGATTCTTACTTTTGTCGTATTAACATGCTGGTATGTTGCTTATACAAATCCAAGTATTCTTGGAATCATTGATGCCCTTAGTGGTCCGCTAGTTGCTGCTATCTTATGTCTATTACCAATGTATGCAATTCGTAAAGTGCCTGTACTAGCTAAATATAGAGGTAAGATGAGCAATGTATTTGTCATTATAATAGGTATACTTACTGTACTAGCAAGTATTAAGTCACTATTCTAATCCACTATTGTTAGTATTAATGCAAAAATCGTGGGATATGAGAAAAGAAAGATTCTTGTCGGAACTGAGTTTTATAGTGTTGAACCAAAGTGGTCACGGTTTTGGGCAAACTTTTCATCTTGGAGAGTTTGTCTTTTTTTTGATTATGTGCATAACTTTTTTACTAGCTATATGAAGTTCTTTGATAACTTGATATAGGAGGTGGGGGGGAGAAAATAGAGTGCGAAAACCGTGCCATTCGGTTCCTGCGTAAAATATCAATCGTACCAAGAGAGCGTCCAAGCGTCGGACATTTAGGAGGATACACCCCGAAGTTACGCTCAAAGTGTTGAAAGGCTACCTTTGTCACGGAATTAAGAGGCTTCTACTTTAAGCTTTATGAAGTGGCGAGTAGATTACTTTAAAAGTGGTCACCTTAATAATTAATTTCTCCAAAAGAGCATTCACACTTAAATAGAAAATAGTAAATAAAAACTTCATACGAACCACACATTAACTCCATTAATAGCACAAACTAAAGTTGTATAATTCAATTAATATATTTAATGGTAAACATTCAAACATACTAATATTATGTAATAAGGAAGTTACACTACAACAGAAAAAAACAAATAAGGGAGAGAATATACTATGACGAGATTTGTAAATCACAACGTAGAGAACACAATTTTAGAAGAGGATGTAGAGCTTTTAAAAGTTATGGCACACCCAATGCGTTTAAAACTGATCAGTGAGCTTTCTAAACATAAAACACTAAATGTAACCCAAATGACCGAAATTTTAAACATTCCACAATCAACAGTATCCCAACATTTATCTAAAATGAGAGGGAAGGTTTTAAAGGGAAATCGTCAGGGGTTAGAAATTTACTACAGCATTAAAAATCCAAAAGCTGAAGAAATTATGGGGTTATTAGGACCAATTCAATAGTTTTTATATTTCTATTCATTACCAATGTCACATAATACAAGTAAGATAACCATGAAACAGATATCAAAAAGATAGAAAATGATTATTGTGCTATTTTCTTGCTGTTTAATAAATTGAAAGACACCTTAAATTAAGGTGTCTTTTTAATTACACATAAAACGAAGGATTAGATTAGCCAAACGCTATAAAATCTATGGGAGTATTAATTAGATAGTATATAGATATAGAGTCAATAGAATATAATTCTTGAAAAATTCGATATTTATTATTTTTAAGAATTATACATTTTTATATATTTTAAAAATAAATATCGTATATTTCAAATTAATATTATACAATATATCAATTGAATTATATATAAGAATGGAGAGTTTTAATTGGAATTATTAAGAAACAGTAGGGTTGGTACAAAACTAAACATATTAATAGCTATATCAAGTATCGCTTGTATAGTATTATCCCTAATAGGTTTTTCGGGACTAGAAAAAGGAAAGAATGCTTCCTCTAATATGTATGAGGACAGCTTATTGCCTATTGAATGGATAGGAATTGTAGAATCTAACTTTTATCATGTTAATATGAATTTTATGGAAATAATGGTGTCCAAAGATGAAAAAAGAATGAACGATTTAATAAAAGAAATGGATGGAATTCGAAAGGAAAACGATCAGTTATTAAAGCAGTTTGAAACTAAAGTGATTTCTAATAAAGAAAAAGAACTATATAGCAAATTTCATGAAGCGTTTAATGAATTAAGAACTCTGATGAAAAAAGCGCAAGAATTAGGGAAATCCAATAATGAGGAAGCATATGCCTATTATCTAAAAGAAATTGAACCTAATATGCAAAAAACAATTCAGTCAATTCGTGAACTAATTATATATAACAGCAACAATGCAAACCAGTTACAGAAAGTTAATAATAATAGTGCTCAAAATACAATGATAATGTTTGTGGTTATATCAATTTTAGCAATTGTCATAGTTATATTTATTGGATATATTATTAGATTTACTATACGAAAACCGCTTATTTTATTACAAAATGATATGGAAAAAGTAGCTGCAGGTGATTTAACAATACGTACGTCTTATAAAGCAAATAATGAGTTAGGAATTATTGTACAGTCTTTCAATAGTATGTTAGATAACCTACAACAATTAATTGCGAATGTTAAGGTGACAACACAAGAAGTGATTTCTTCTACGGAGGGGGTTTTACAAGACACAAAGCGAGCATCTAATATTTCAAATGAGATTGTTCAGACCATTTCTGAAGTAAAAGAAAAAATAGCAGGACAGGTAACTAGCATTCAAGAGAGTTCATCCTCAATGGAAGAAATAACAATTGGTGTGCAAACAGTAGCTGAATCTTCAGCAGTAGTTGCTGAAGTAGCAGTAACAACCACAGAACAAATACATACCGGTAGTGAAGTGATAAAGCACTCTATTCTTCAAATGAACAGTGTGCATGATGTTGTCGAGGAAACATCAAAAGTAATAGATAGACTTGTTACACGTACACAACAGATTGATACAGCTCTGGATGCAATCACTAATATTGCTGAGCAAACGAATCTTCTTGCTCTAAATGCTGCTATTGAAGCGGCACGTGCTGGAGAGAATGGGAAAGGATTTGCAGTGGTTGCAGCAGAAGTGAGAGATTTAGCTGAAAAGTCTAAAGAGTCCGCAAATGAAATTAACCATTTAATTAAATCTATTCAACAAGATACTCAAGATACAGTTCAAGTCATGCAAAAAGGAGAACAAAAGGCAGCAGAAGGAAAAGAAGCGGCCCACAAAGCGGATCAAACATTCTCATCTATTATGAGAGATATTGATAAAATTACAAGTCAAATTCAAGAAGTCTCTGCAGCAACAGAAGAGATGTCTGCCGGCACAGAAGAAGTAAATGCGTCTCTTTCACTAGTATCTGATACTGCAACACAAGTAGAAAGAGAAACAATTCAAACAGTACAATCAATTCAATCACAAGCAGTTTCAATCAAAGAAATTTCAATTCAATCCAACAGGATGAAAGAAAAGGTAGAAGCATTAACTGAATTGCTTTCAAGATTTATTATTACGGAACAAGAAAAAAATTAATAAATGTGGATACAGTAACAATAATATATTCTTATTTTTATCAAAGTGAAAATTTTTGTAGAATAGATGGGATGGAAGGGAATTAAATGAATAACGAACTAAAGTATAATATTTACGAATTACAGCAATTCATTCAAAAAACTTATTCTGATATTAAAACAGCATGTGATATTGCTATTTATCAAGAAAACAATTCTAAATATCTAATTTCATTAGGATTTTTAAATAAATCATATATAACTTATTTAGAAGCTAAAAGATTTTATCGTGAAAATGAAGAACTTGCAAGTGTAGAATTTGATAATTTCTTTGATGTGTATGATAAATTAGAACACGAATTAAAACGAGTTATTTCAAGAGAAGATAAAAATCCTTCATTACTACATAGTAGACTTAGTCAGTTTCAGCAGAAAGTTGAAAATATAAATGACCTAATAAAAGTAATACAAAATGCTCGTTAATGAATGTTTTTTCTTTGTTATATAGAAAGTAAACATCAAAAACATTTTAGAAAGAATCCGTTTTGTAAATCCATTTTAAAAACGGTGTGCAAATTGGCTAAAAATCCATTTACCGATACTTTTTATGAGAGAGCACTTACAGGGAGTGCTCTCTTTTTATGGATTATGTTGGAAAGTAAAAAATACTTAAACTAATAATTAATATAAATCCATATTATTAAGTTAAAGTGGTTATCAAATCTGAGGAAGACTCCCTAAGGTGCCTTAAATTAGTAAAGCGCAGTATCCCCCTTTTTTATTTATTCATTTAAATCTTAATATATTAATGATAAGATTGAAAATGTTATAATTAGTAAAGATTTCTAATAATTAGATTGGGGGGGATACAATATTATGGGTTATAAGTTTCGTAGAATTATCCAAGTTTCTCCGGGTGTGAAAATTAACTTTACATACACTGATTCGGGAGGAAGAACCGTTCCGCCTGAATCAAGAGTAACAACTTATGTACCTGGCACTGGAATCTCGTATACACCACGAATAGCAGAGTCAAATAACTATTATAAACAACGAGGATTTCAAAGACCAAACACTTCCTATCCCACTATGAATGAACAAGATTACAATACGATAAAAGTATTTGAGCCGGTAAGAGAAACCAATACTTACCTTGTTACTGCTTTTCGTAAGAAGGATAATCAAGTAAACTCCGTGGGTAGAAAACTAATGAAACCACTTTCCATGATTACAGGCGTTTTTGCAGGACTATTCTTACTGATGATGCTTGTTATACCTGCTCTATTCCTGGCAGTCATATCTTTCCTATGCTATAAAAATATAAAAACACCATTTGCAGTTGTATGCCCAGAATGTGATGCTGAGAATCTATTCATTTTTGAAGAAGAGAAAATTACTTGTCGTAAATGTGAGAGCAATCTTATTATACAAAAATAAAAGACGTTCATTTGAGCGTCTTTTATTTTTGTTTGGACTTTTATTTTCAAAATTATAAAATTAGCATCAATTCTTTTGTGAATATAATTATCTCAATCTCGCTTAAAATGTCCATATTCTTAAATTCTTTGAGTTGATAGTTTTTAGCTATGCACATCTATAATGTAGTCTTAGAAATTTCAGAAAATCAAATTCATATATACTTTTTGTGCACGCTGACGATGTGCATAATTCCCTAAAATTTGTTATTCTAGTTGCATAATATATAATTTATATTCTTAATATATTATTATAATGATGTTTTTCTATGAATGGAAGGGGATATATTATGTTAACTGAGTTACAAAAGAAGTTTTTCTCAAAATTGAGAATTCAACCAAAAGAAAATGTGGAATTTGAAGATTTGCATACAATTCTTTTACAGATGGGGCACTTATTACCGTATGAAAACATAGATGTCATGGAAGGAAACATGCAAGATTTTTCTAGAAATAATATTGAAGAAAAACTGCTTTTAAAGAATCGTGGTGGATTATGCTATGAGATTAATTCTTTATTATATTATTTTTTATGTGATTGTGGATTTAATGTGTATCGAGTAGCTGGAACTCTATATGATCCGAAAATAAGAAAATGGAATCCTGATGATGGCCATGTACTCATCGTTTTACAGCACAAAAATGAAAACTATATAATAGATGCTGGTTTTGCATCGTATCTTCCTTTACAACCTGTTCCTTTTCATGGTGACAGTGTAACTTCTGTGACGGGAGAATATCGTGTTCGTAAAAAAAACACAGAGAAAGGGACTCACGTATTTGAAATGAAGAAAGGAAAAAATGGAGAAACTTCCCATTTTCTGGATTCTGATCTTACTGATACCTGGTCTATTGGTTATGCTTTTTATTTAAATGCAATTAATGAAAAAAAAGTGAATGCTATACAAAATATGGTTATAGAGCATCCGGAATCGCCAGTAAATAAGGGGAATATTATTTGTAAATTGATTGATCATGGTCATATTGCACTTACTAAACAAAGCTTTACAGAAACCCAACATGGAAATAAATCTAAAAAAGAAATAACAGAGAAACAATATTATCAAATACTTAAAGATAAGTTTAATATTTTTTAGACAAATTTTATTTCTCTCCATCTCTATTCATTAATGGAGAGAAAAGGTTCTTATAAAAAGAACTTAATATCTGATCAGTTGTTAAATCATCATTTTAAATATATAATTGAATTTCAAAAATATGTGATTTAAATCACATATTTTTTTTGAAATCATTTATTATTTGAGGTGTATAGAATGGGGAAATCTCGCGAACAAACAATTGAAAATATTTTAGAAGCAGCTAAGAAAAAATTTGGAGAGAGTGGATATGATGGTACAAGTATCCAAGAAATTGCGAAAGAAGCAAAGGTGAATGTTGCTATGGCTTCGTATTACTTTAACGGAAAAGAGAACCTTTACTTAGAGGTATTTAAAAAATATGGTTTTGCAAAAAAACTACCAAATTTTCTTGAAGAAACGCAACATAATCCTAAAACTGCTCTAAGACAATATTTGAATTTCTTTATTACACATATAAAACAACATCCTGAAATTGGAACGCTTGCATATGAGGCAATTATCAAAGAAAGTTCACAATTGGAAAAAATAAAACCATATATTATTGGGAATTTTGGATAATTAAAAGAAATCTTATTGGAAGGGAAAGAGCAAGGGGTTTTTCATTTCTTTTCAACAAACCATGCGATTTATTGGATTACCTCCATAGTCTTATTTCCGAAATTTAAAAAGTTTATTGATTCGATGAATCAAAGTGATTCCGACGATATGCAAACAGAGTGGATAACAGATGATCTTGTAAACAGAATTATTTCTTCATTAATACATAATCCTACATTATAAAATATCCCTTATTTAAAAATGAATCTACAACTGATTCAATTTCCCGATTCATGAAATTACTAAAAAATATTTGCAGTTATACCCATCGGTATTTCACATCCTTAAATAATTGTAAGTGTCATTATTTAGAATGTATCGGTATAAAAGTACATAATTCTTTTTTTAGATGATAAAAAATTTAAAACTGCTAATACCCTATGTATGTGTTGAATAGGATTAGTTACGTTATAATTTGTAAGTTTATAAATTACATAGGTAGAATTTTTAAACATTTTACATTTCTAAATAAAGTTAAAAATCAACACTCACCCACACCTACAGAGGTATTGGTAAGTGTTGATTTTTTAATTTTTTTGAGTAAGTGACTAAGACTTTTATGTCATAGGTTGACTCTTAATGTAGTATTTATATTGTAAAATTGTGTATACAAACATGTGGTATTATCTCGCTATATAGATATTTAATTAGGTATATTTATATTTGATGAATTATAACTATTATCTTCAAATATCTAGCGAGATCTTACTAGAGATATTAGTTTCGTATAACGAATATGTAAATCCCAAACAAAAAAATTTAATTAATTCATATGAAAGGATGGGGAAAAGAAAGTAATTCAATAATGTTACTTTCTGAATTATATTATTTATAAATACATTTAATATAATATAAAATATTACATATTTAAATAATTGATGTATGCGAAATGTTATATTATGTGATGGAATATATAATTGGAGGAAACATCATGAACAAGAATTTAAAATTTACTCAAATGATGATTGGGATTAGTACGGTGGCATTATCATTTGGAAGTATTCAAACACAGGTATCAGCAGAAGAAAAAGTACCCTATAATATCTTACAGATGAAACCCATTGGGACAGAAACTTCAAAAGATGAAATGGTACATGCTACAAAAACTGACGAAACATTGACTTTTGAAGAGCGTTTAAAAGTAGGCGATTTTTCACAACATCCTACTCTGGTTATGAAACGTGATGAAATTCAATTAAAGCAAAGCTACTCTCTGGCAGAACTGAATAAAATGCCTGATAACGAACTCATTGATACACTCTCAAAAATTTCTTGGAATCAAATTACTGATTTATTTCAATTAAATCAAGATACGAAAGCTTTTTATCAGAATAAAGAACGTATGAACGTTATCATTGATGAATTAGGAAAGCGAGGAAAGGTGTTCACGAAAGAGGACTCAAAGGGAATTGAAACATTTGTTGAAGTATTACGTTCTGCTTTTTATGTGGGATATTATAATAATGAGTTAAATTACTTAAAAGATCGAAGCTTTCATGACAAGTGTTTACCAGCATTAAAAGCACTTGCAAAAAATCCAAACTTTACATTAGGTACATCCGAGCAAGATAGAGTAGTTGCTGCGTATGGAAAATTAATTGGTAATGCTTCTAGTGATACTGAAACAGTACAGTATGCGGTAAATATTTTAAAACAGTATAATGATAACCTTTCTACGTATGTAAGTGATTATGCGAAAGGACAAGCTGTATATGAAATTGTAAAAGGAATTGATTATGATATACAGTCTTATTTACAGGATACGAATAAGAAACCTAATGAAACAATGTGGTATGGAAAGATTGATAACTTTATAAATGAGGTTAGTAGAATTGCTCTCGTGGGGAATATAACAAATGAAAATAGTTGGTTAATTAATAATGGCATTTATTATGCAGGGCGTTTAGGGAAATTTCATAGTAATCCAAACAAAGGATTGGAAGTTATTACACAAGCGATGAACTTGTATCCTCGTTTAAGTGGAGCTTATTTTGTAGCAGTAGAACAAATGAAAACAAACTATGGAGGAAAAGATTATAGTGGAAATACAGTAGATTTACAGAAAATACGTGAAGAAGGGAAACAACAATACTTACCTAAAACATACACATTTGATGACGGATCTATTGTCTTTAAGACGGGAGATAAAGTAACAGAAGAAAAAATTAAGAGATTATATTGGGCAGCCAAGGAAGTAAAAGCACAATATCACCGTGTAATTGGAAATGATAAAGCACTAGAACCGGGTAATGCTGATGATGTACTAACAATAGTAATTTATAATAATCCAGATGAATATCAATTAAATAGACAATTATATGGATATGAAACAAACAACGGTGGAATTTATATTGAAGAGAAGGGGACTTTCTTTACATATGAGCGTACGCCAAAGCAGAGTATTTATAGTTTAGAAGAGTTGTTCCGTCATGAATTCACTCACTATTTACAAGGAAGGTATGAGGTTCCTGGTTTATTTGGAAGCGGAGAAATGTATCAAAATGAACGATTAACTTGGTTCCAAGAAGGGAATGCAGAATTTTTTGCAGGATCTACACGTACAAATAATGTTGTTCCCCGTAAAAGTATGATAAGTGGCTTATCATCTGATCCAGCAAGCCGTTATACAGCAAAGCAAACTTTGTTCTCAAAATATGGATCATGGGACTTTTATAAGTATTCCTTTGCACTACAGTCATATTTGTATAATCATCAATTTGAAACATTTGATAAGCTTCAAGATTTAATCCGTGCAAACGATGTGAAAAATTATGACTCGTATCGTGAATCATTAAGCAACAATACACAATTGAATGCAGAATATCAAGCGTATATGCAGCAGTTGATTGATAATCAAGATAAATATAATGTACCGCAAGTAACAAATGATTATTTAATTCAACACGCACCGAAGCCGTTAGCTGAAGTGAAAAACGAAATTGTGGATGTAGCAAATATAAAAGATGCACAAATTACAAAATATGAGTCGCAATTCTTTAATACATTTATTGTGGAAGGCAAGTACACAGGTGGTACATCAAAAGGTGAGTCTGAAGATTGGAAAGCGATGAGTAAACAAGTAAACCAAACTTTAGAGCAGTTATCCCAAAAAGGGTGGAGCGGCTATAAAACAGTTACAGCCTATTTTGTAAACTATCGTGTGAATGCAGCTAATCAGTTTGAATATGATATTGTTTTCCATGGTGTTGCGACAGAGGAAAAAGAAAAAACGACTACTATTGTAAATATGAATGGACCATACAGCGGGATAGTAAATGAAGAAATTCAATTCCATAGCGATGGTACAACAAGTGAAAATGGAAAAGTTATTTCTTATCTATGGAACTTTGGGGATGGTTCAACAAGTACAAAAGCGAATCCTATCCACGTATATGGAGAAAAAGGAACATATACTGTGGAACTAACTGTGAAAGATAGTAGAGGAAAAGAAAGTAAAGAACAGACAAAAGTTACTGTAAAACAAGATCCGCAAACAGGCGGGTCCCTTGAAGAAGAGAAGGTACTCCCATTTAATACGCTTGTAAAAGGAAATCTGGTTACTCCTGATCAAACAGATGTTTATACGTTTAATGTTACAGATCCAAAAGAAGTAGATATTTCTGTGGTAAATGAACAAAATATTGGGATGACATGGGTACTTTATCATGAATCAGACATGCAAAATTACGTAGCTTGTGGTGAAGATGAAGGAAATACTATAAAGGGGAAATTCGTAGCGAAACCAGGGAAATATTATTTAAATGTATATAAATTCGATGATAAAAACGGTGAATATTCATTATTAGTAAAATAAAATTTTTTTCCGATATGTATACGAGAGTTGTATTTTAGGAGGAGTCTGTCACGATAGGCTCCTCCTACTTTTTATTTACATATTAGAACCATTAAGAATAGAAAAAACCCGTGTTTGAAAAAAGTTTAATTATTTCCTATCTGCATTACTATAATATCAGACTCTTTTCTTTAATAAGTCTAAAAGATTCAAGTGCTTACAGGGAATACTTAGCTAACTGTTCACCCCAAGATGATAATTCAGTTTCAATAAATCCTGCTTTTTTATATACAAATTTAGCTGTATGGTTTTCAGGAGCATATCCAATCATTATTATAGAAATGTTTGCGTTATTATTTCTTCTTATCTCATCAATTACCAGATATATAGCTTGTTTACCTATACCTTTTCCTTGAAAATTTTCATCAATCATAAGTCTATAAATCCAATAATTATTATCATCAGGATCTATCCCAAACATAGTAAATCCTATCATTTTTTCATCAAGATAAATACCGTTGGCATAGAAATTATCTAGAAATTGAACTTCTGCTATAGAATAAAGGTTGGATGTAATAAATGTTTGTTGTTCTTCTTTAACAGATAGTCTTATTGCTTCTTCCCAATTACTTTTGTCAATAGCCTTTAAATAAATTTTCTTCAATCTACTACTCTCCTTCCAATATTGAAGAGGAAGCACGTAGTTTATGGGCTAATGATACGTTATCCTCTTGTTTTTTTGCCCAATCAAATAGAAATATTTTCTTATCGACAACGCCTCATTAAAGGTACAATTCTAAACACATTATTATAATCTATATAATTATATTTTTTCCGCTATAAAATATTTTCCTGTTGAAAAAATCCTATTTCTCCAGGGGATATAATACCAAATATCGGGAGAATCTCTTTGCAAACAATTGTATTTCACCTTGAATAAAGAATGACTTTTTTCATTTCAGGGAAGATTATGATTTTTAATTTGATAGCGATGGGGTACCGCCACATCGCCAGCAAGCTAAAATTTTATAGTACCCCCAGAACAAGATTTTATTCTAATTTAAAACAAAAAAGATCGTTTTTTGTTTTTTTAGTTTTTCTGAATTGTTAGGTTGATAGGCATACTTCAATACCCGATATTGTAAAAGTAAAGACTCAAAAACAGCTTTTGTCGATTTAAAAGCTGAACGGAATTGTTTAATTTTAAGAAAGTAAGAATCACCAATATAATTGGCGGTTCTTACTTTTTTTTACATACATATTATTAACATGATAACATTAAAAATTCTTGTACAGAGAGTGAGGTTTCTATATGCAATATGATGAAGATATAAATTTAACAGGACGTATTGTGTCACCTGGTGAGGCACAATATGATTCAGCACGTCAATCGTTTAACTCATTTTTTAATAGATTCCCTTTTGTTGTTGTCTTTGCACAAAATACTCAAGACGTTGTGAATGCAGTACGATGGTCATTACATAATAACGTACCTATCCGAGTACGTTCAGGAGGTCACAACTATGAAGGATTGTCAGTTTTAGATGGTGGTATTGTAATTGATGTCAGTGAGATAAATCAAATAAAAATAGATCCAACATTAAAAACTGTTACAGTAGGAGCTGGTTGTAAAAATCTCCATTTAGCTGAACTTCTTGGGAAAGAAGGATTAGCTATTCCTAATGGGGTTTGTCCTAAACCAGCTATCGCAGGAATAGCTTTAGGTGGCGGACAAGGTATTCTTTCTCGACCATTAGGACTACTACTTGATCATGTAGTAGAAATAGAAATGGTTGATGCTAATGGCTGTGTATTGCAGATTAATGATCAGGAGCATCCTGATTTATTTTGGGCTTTACGTGGTGGAGGTGGAAGTTTCGGTATTTGTACATCTTTTCGCTTTCGTACTCAGGAAATTAAGACAGTTGGTTTTGCTGAAATTAGTTGGGGACACCAGGATTTAAAAGCTGTTATACAGGAATGGCAAAGGTATACTCTACCTACTTCTGATAAACGCTTTACTCCTACATTATTATTGTCGTCAGAAAAGACATCTTCCTTGTTGATGCATGGGATTTTTCATGGTTCAGTTATAGACTTACAAAAATTGATACAACCACTTCTCCAAATTGGATCACCTATAAAGGTAGACATAAAAGAACTGTCTTATTTAGAAGCTATAACGTTAATATCTAATCACCAGCCTGCAACTCCTTTTCCATTTAAAAGCGTAGGGCCTTTTATGGACGCTTTATTACCTGAAGAAGGCATTGCTACGATTCAACATTTTATAAGTCAAGCTCCACCTAACTCTACTGTTTCTATATTTTTCCAGGGTTTAGGTGGGACTGTTTCTGAAGTATCTGAGGAAGCTACTGCTTATTTTTATCGGAAAGCTATAATGAATATGGTGTTATTTTCCACTTGGGACAAACCTGAGGGAGCTGCACAAGGGATTCGCTGGGTAGAAGATTTTCGTCACGCATTGATTCCTTTTACGAAAGGTGTCTACGTTAACACACCTGATCTTTTAATGAAAGATTGGTCAAATTTATATTATGGTGAAAACTTCAAACGATTGACTCAAGTGAAAGCTAAATACGATCCAGAAGATGTTTTCAATTTTCCACAAAGCATTCCACCTGCTTTTAATAATTAGAATACCTTTGCCGGCCTTTAATTTTGCAATTTATAAAGAATAATAGGTGAAAAATTGCACGATGTTGAATAAATATGAATCAACTATATAGGGGGCACGTCACATCGCCGTCAAGCTAAGATTTTACAATATCCATAAAGCAAAAAATACGTTATCCCTTCCTCTGATTCTGCAGAAAGAATAGCGTATTTTTTCATTTTAAGAGGAATTTTATTTTCTTAGCTTGATAGAGATATGGTGCTACTCCATTGGTAAAACAAAGAATTTTCTTAGCTCACTAAAAAAGTGACTTTAAGTAAGAGGTATATATGGAATACCACCAGCATTTCTCTCATTTTCCACTTTAATTTATGGAATGAAGTATTTGACGCAAATAACTTCTTCTAATAATAAGGTAGTAAATTATTTGTACACTAATAAAGTTCGTGAATATGAGAATAGAGTTTCCTGCAATAGGTAAGTCTATGTGCCTGCTCTGTGCTAAAAACCTTATTGCCAAGAAAGCCACGCTACTGTGAAGAACAGAAATCACAATAGGTATAAAAAATAATATGCTAATTTGTTGGTTTCAATTTTTTTATTTCTCTTTTAGTTAACCCTAATTTAGAAAGCATTTGAAATTGGCTTTTATCTCGAATTGAATATGTAAATAAATGGAATTAAAAGAAACTAATACTAAATAGATTCAAGCTCTCTATAAAGAGAAGAATTTAGAAACTAAAGAAATCAGTGTGTCGGTGCTTGATTGTAGTCAAATATAAAATATGTTGTTTTGAGTTGAAGTAAGATGTGTAATTGAAAAAGATAACAGGATAATATATTTCTAATCATTTAAAGGGAAGGGGATGTGATTGAGGTGAATAATACATATAATGAAAAGACGCATACATCGATTAAACAATTATTAAAAAAGTTTTCACCAAAAGCTCCTGGCTTTGCATATATTGCTAGTTTTGATAGCGGAGTAACGTATAAAGGTGCAGTTGGCTTAGCTTCTATAGAGGAAAATCTGCCGATAACCACAAAGAGCGTTTTTAATATTGCCTCAGTTTCTAAACAATTTACAGCGTTTTCTATATTGCTCTTAGAACAAGAGGGAAGATTGGATTTAGATGATTCAATTGTAAAGTTTGTCCCTTTTATAGGAACATATGCTGAACCTGTAACATTGAGACATCTAATTCATCATACTGGTGGGCTAGTTGATTATATGGCATTGGCTGAAGCAGCAAATATTAAATTTACTGATACATTAACTGTGGAAGAATCACTAAAACACCTTAATGGTCATCAAATTGCAAGGTTCCCTGTTGGCACAAAATTTGATTATAGCAATACAGGATATTTCTTATTATCACAAGTGGTAGAGAAGGTAAGTGGCAAGTCTCTACGTCAGTTTACAAAGGAGCGTATTTTTGACCCTTTAAACATGAGAGATACAACAATTATAGATCACTATCCAACTACTATACCAATTACTAGTGGGTATTCGAAGAATGAGCAAGGAACATATAAAATCTATGAAAGCCCTTGGGAACATACAGGTGATGGGGCAGTTCATGCAACAGTTGAAGACCTGGTAAAGTGGGGAGAAAATTTAACTACAGGTACCGTTGGCGGAAAAGAACTTGTTAAAAGAATGAGCGAAATAGGTCCGGAAATTTCTCCAACTGGGGAGACGATTATTGACAATGAAGATTATGCTTTTGGGCTAAGGCATGCAGAAGGTTTTAACTATCGGTACTTGGAACATTCAGGTAGCTGGGCAGGTTATCGTTCATACTTCATGCGGTTTCCAAAAGAATATTTGTCTGTTGTAGTACTAAGTAACTATGATGGATTTGAATCTAAAAAATATGCTAATGCAATAGCAGGAATTGTTTTAGAAAAGTAAAAAATAGGGCGTAGAAGACAGTATCTAGATTAGGTTAACCTCACGTTGTTTTAGGTTTAATTGATTTTGAGAACGGAAGGCAAGCATAAGTTTATGCTTGCCTTTTTTCGTATTAAAATGAACATAAATATTTATATTCATACATTTAAAAAATTTTAAATTAAAATATAAAAATTATATATTAAGATTATCAAACTTAATTTTATTAAAAATTGAAATGTTAATTAATATTCCTATTGCTATTAAATTGACCATTAAAGAACTTCCACCAAAACTTACAAATGGAAATGGAGTACCTGTAAGAGGAAATAGTCCTGTAATACCACCTAAATTTACAACAGATTGCATACCGATCATACATCCTATACCAATTGCTATAAAACTGCCGAATGGATCTACACATAATTGTGCAATTTTTAAGGAGCGAAGTACTATAGTCAAAACTCCAGCCAATATAATAAATACACCAATAAATCCTAGTTCTTCAGATACTATCGCCATTATAAAATCAGTGTGTGGTTCTGGCAGATAACCTGTTTTTTGTATACTATTTCCAAACCCACGACCAGTGATTCCTCCAGAGCCAATGGCAATAAAAGAATTTACAAGCTGGTATCCATTTCCTTGCGCATCAACAAAGGGATTGAAAATCGTAGTAATACGTGTCTTTTGAACTTCTGATAAACTATATTGAATCAAATAATATAAAATAGGTAACCATAAAATAGAACCGATGGTAGTTCTTTTGATTAGTAGATTAATATTTATTCCTGAGCAAAGAAATATGCTAAAACCTATACCTAATATTAAAAGTGCAGATCCTAAATTTGGTTGTTTAAAGATAAGAAAAAAAATTGTAGCTAAAAAAAATAAAAGTTTTCCGATACCACTCCAGTTATTTTTAGCTTGTTCTTGTCGTAATGCAAAAAAACGGGCTGTTACAAGTATTGTTCCTAGTTTAAGGAATTCAGCTGGCTGTATTCCAAAGATCCATGATTGAGCATTATTTACCACTTTTCCTTTCCATAAAACCATAATTAATAAAAAAATCCCTCCAACCATAATACAGAGTGAGACTATTCGTTTTTTCCATATTTCATATGGGAGTAAAGCACAAATTATTAACCCTATTGTTCCTAAAAGTAGCTTTGTTAATTGAGAATCAACAAAATGTCTACTGTTATAACCGTAATGTTGGACAGCGACAATGGAGCTTGCACTATACATCATGATAATACCTAAAGTACATGTTATGAATAGAGGAAGGAGCAATAGATAATCGAGTTTTAATATTTTTTTCATTTTAATATCCTCCTGATTTAAAACAAAACATAATATTACATTTGCTAATGAATAGAATCTTGTTCTCGTCAATTGCTAAATATGACTTTTGTTTAGTAAGACTCTATCGCTTACTCCCTGATTTTTACGAAAAAATCCCCCTAGTATGTAACTAGAGGGATTGAAAATGGCATAACTAAATAAGGCTTTTCTCCCCCTAGTAGAGCTTTGGCACTATACAACGTAAAGTAATGAAAAATCATTACTTAGCTATCTTATGAAGAGCCTTAATCCGACAATTCCTGTTCTACCCATTGGCGTCTTTCGACATTTTTGGGCAATAGCCTGTGTTTGCATAGGAGCCTCACCTAACAGGTTAAGCAATATAAATTTTATGTGTTTGTTTTGTGTAGCAAGCATAAATATATTTTTTTTGCTTGTCAAGTAACCATATTGCTAATTTTATCTGTTTTATTGCTTTATAGTCTTTTGAGAAATGATATGAGAAAATGTATGTAATCATTCTGTATAAGTATATATTTTCAACTTGTAGTGTATAGTTTGATTAAGTAGTTTAACCATATAAATTTGATAAACAGTAAAGAAGATTTTAATCATAAAAGAAGATTTTTTTCTGAATGTTCTTTTGATATACAGAATGACTAATTATTCATCTTCTGTTATAAAGTTGGAATTTGTTTAAAAACAATAAGTTTCATATGTTTTATAACGTTTCTTCGAATTAAATCTATTTGAATTCTATGTTTTTTTAGGGGGATTTTAAATTTATAATAAAATATAATTTCATTTTCCATAAAAGATTTTTTTATGAATGGAATTGAAAGTCAGTTGACAAATATTAAATTCTGGTTTAAATTTTGAAGTAATTCAATAAACTTTGTTAGGTGAGGCTCCTGTATAGAGAAACGCTGCTGCCCAAAAATGTCGAGAGACGCCAATGGGTCAACAGGAACGGTCGGATTAAGGCCCTTCTTAATGTAGCTGGTTATAAAAACCTATGCTATACAGTGCTAAAACTCAACGAGGGAGTGGTATACGATTTGATAGAAAGGCACCTCTGTGATTTTGGCAGAGCTGTCTTAATAATCATTTATTTGTATTGTAAAAAACCTTTACTCCTTTTTGAGTAAAGGTTTTTCTGTTTAATGTTATTTGTTTTATCTTGTCTATATTCAAAAAGGAGGTAATTCTAAATAATGAATTGATTGCAATGTAACTATTATTGCTCTAATAAAAAAATTTAGACAGATAAAATAAAACAAAACCACTCATGAAACTCTAGAGTCTCCCTTAGCAATATGAGGAGGAGTTAACATGAAGAAATTATTAAAAGAATTACTTGTAACCAAAAATAATTTGGATGCAGAGAAAGTTTTACGTCTTCCGTCGTATGATGTTGCGCAAGAAGTAAAAAGATTTTCAATTGAAGATCAAATCATATTGCTAAATACGATTCCCGTATTAAAAAGCTCTAAAATTCTTCAATATATGAGTGCAGAAGAAAAATATAATATCTTAATTCACTTATCTGAAAACAAAGCTAAAAAGTTACTAAATTTACAACCGATTGATGAATTAGTAGATTTACTTCTAGCGGTTCATCCTGAAAAACAAGCTAAATTAATGGCGTATCTAGACAAAATTACAAAACATAACGTAAAAAAATTGATGAATTTCAAACCTGAAACGGCAGGAAGTCTTGTCACAAGTGATTTTGTTGCAGTTAGAGGAAATTGGTCAGTAAAAATGACATTGAAGTACATTAGGGAACATTCTGAAAATGTAGAATCAATATCTTATAGTTATGTTCTTGATAGTCATGGTTATCTTGAGGGAATCGTTTCCATACATGAGTTATTACTAGCAGCAGATGAAGAGATATTATCTACTATTATGATTCAAGAGGTAATTTCAGTACAAGCTGAAGTTGACCAGCAAGAAGTTGTAAAAAAGCTACTGAATTATAATTTAGCAGCAATACCTGTGACAACAGCAAATAATAAAATGATTGGTATTATCACTTTTGATGACGTAATGAATGTTATGGAAGCAGAAGCTACAGAAGATATTCAAAAGTTAGGCGGAAGTGAGCCATTGAATCAATCTTACTTTGAAGCTAGCATTTGGAGCATTTTCTTAAAACGCCTACCATGGTTATTACTTCTTTTTGTTGCTGAGGCATATACAGGTACAGTATTAAAGTATTTTGAAGATGAAATTGAAACTGTAGTTGCCCTTGCTTTCTTTGTTCCGTTATTAGTAGGTACTGGTGGGAATACAGGAACACAGGTTGTAGCAACAATTACTCGTGCAATTGGTATCGGAGAGGTGAAATTTAAAGACATTTTCCGTGTAATAAAAAAAGAATTTGCAATAGGTATGCTTCTCGGACTTGCACTTGGGGTAGCTGGGCTCACTCGTGCTTATATGTTAGGAGTTGGAACAGAAGTTGCACAAGTTGTAGCAATTACTTTATTATTTATTGTTATTTGGGCCTCCCTTGTAGCAGCAGTTTTACCATTGATTCTAAGAAAATTAAAACTAGATCCTGCAGTTGTTTCGGGTCCATTTATTACAACATTTGTTGACGGAACAGGATTAGTAATTTACTTCATGGTTGCAAAAACGTTATTAAATTTGTAAATATACAGTGAAGTAAAAGCGAAATGCGTAATAAATATTTTGCCTTGATTGCTAAAATCTAGTGGAGAATTCAAGAATGAGGAAATCAAATACTTATGTCTTGAGATAAATAATATTTTAATGGATTTATTGAATGTAATGAATGCTGGAGGATAAAACTATGAAACATCTAAGAAAAATCTTCAAACGAATTTTGCTACTGTTGTCTATTTTCATGCTTATTGGCATAGGAATATTATTTGGTACTAGCTATGGCCGAGAGCTTCGTATAACAATGGCTGGGAGTATACTGACTTCTCAGCATCCACAATATGCGAAATATACATTCCTATCCCAAAAGGAACTAGATAAATTGCAAGATAGAATTAATCATCCGAAATGGTCAAACAGTGATGAGCATATTTATAAAAAAATAGCAGGCAAAAGATTAGAAGAATTTAAAAATCAGCCATTAGAAATTGATGTAGAAACGATTAAAAGTAACAAAGATAGTCGCTTTCTTTTTGAAGGGAAATTAGTTACTATTAGCAATCCCTTCAATGTTAAACTTGTTAGCCATCAAGGAACACAGGGCGCTAACAGAGGAGAAAAAATTAGCGTAATGGCAAAACGTAATCATGCACTTGTTGCTGTGAATGCAAGTGGATTTGCTGATGAAACAGGAAGGGGTGGAGGAAATGTTGCAACTGGAATAGTAATAGAAAATGGAAAAGCTATTGATACGAATATGGATAGAAGTACCCCCACAATTATTACGGGTTTAACAAAGTTCGGGCAAATGATAACAGGAAATTATTCTACCCAACAACTTTTGGATAAACAAGTCGTTTCAGCAGCAGGATTTATGCCACAGTTAATTGTAAATGGAGAAAAAATGATTACAGAAGGAGACGGTGGTTGGGGCTCTGCTCCGCGAAGTATTATGGCCCAAAAAGAAGATGGTACAATTATGTTTCTAGTCATTGACGGTAGACAGACGCATAGTATAGGGGCTACGTTAAAAGAGTGTCAAGATATTCTATATGAAAAAGGTGCTATAAATGCAATGGCTATGGATGGGGGTTCTTCTGCTACCCTATATTTAGGGGGGAAAGTTATAAATTCGCCTTCCACATTATCTCATGAAGATCGTTATTTACCAAATGCTTGGGTGGTAACAGCAAATTCGAAGCAAAAACTACAGATGACAATAGATGGGGAAAAGATAAATCCCAAAACATTAGATAAAATTGGTACAAATATATAAAATAATTTATGGATTTCCTATATAAAGGAATATTTTCACTTTAAAATAAACAACTAATAATTGCACCTAAAGTAAAATCAACGTGAAACTATATTAAATGCGATTATATTGACGAAAATTAAGCTTCAAAACCGTAGAACGTATGGATTTATAAAATTTACGAAATGATGTCAGTACACAAAACAGAGAAAGCGAAATGGAAATAACACTAATCTATTTGATAAAATTCATAAATAGATTAGTGTTATTTTTAATACAGTTACATTTTCAGGTTCTATTAACCTATAAGGCCATCTAATTTTAACCATTGAGATTTTAAAGATCTTTTATTAACTTGCTTCCATCAGGCCTGCCTAATCCTGTACATGCATCTCACCTGGAAGATGTTTTTTTCTTTATAAATAGAAAAACTCTTGATGTGATTTAAGTTACATGAAAAGTTATATATTCAAAATTGGAGGGGTAATACCGTTAAGGAGATCCCAAGAACTTAATCCAAAAGAATATTCGAAATGCGGATAATCAACTATGGTAGTAAAGCGTCCACCCCAAGTTAAACCAAGTTTCTCTCCTATATACCCCATTTGCTTGAATTTTTTGATGTCACCCCAGGGTATAGAGTTATTTTCGTAAGGTGCAGCATCAAAGGCTAATCCCCAATTGTGATATGATTCTCCGCCTCGAGCGTTTGTAACTTTTTTACCTGGTTTCCATCTTCCTAAAGAAAATAATTGGTCTTGTTCACTCCAGCTCCTAAACACTGCATATATTCGAACATCTAAGCCATTAGCTTTTGTTAATTGAAGAAACTCTTTAGCCAACATTTCCACATATGGGTGTAAGGAGTGTAAATGATTAGAGCTAGTATAAAATTCAGATTGAGAAATAGGATTAAATAATTTGTGGCGTGTTCTAGGTGTAATATTTCCAGAAGGGTATAAATTTTGCCGTATTTGGTATTCTTGTGTGGCTTCGATAGTTGATACACCGAATATTCCATCAAGTTGTCCAAAATAAATTCCTATAGATTGTAACTTCTTTTGTATTAATATTACGTTCTCAAACAATGATTTCCAAGTGTTAACTTCTACTATTCCATTAGGTTTTAATTTAGTTTTTTCTTGGAAAATTTTCGTATATTTATTTGTTTTTTCATCAAAAAAACCGGTAATAGTAAGTTTCTCGTAGTTCACTCCCAAACCAATCAAATTTAATTGGAGGACTGTTACGTAATAACCTGTAGAGCCTAATTTAAGAGTGGGTAAATTCTCCATATTTCACCCCTTGATTTTAGAATACTGTTACTTATTATAGTTAGATTGAACTTTAATATGACAGGTACTAATCCTAAAAGAATAAAATTAATTTTATTAAATTTACTATATTCGAATGTTTGTAAGAAGTTTTTTCTCCTCATAAAATATAGATTTTAAAAGAGTAATTCAAAAAATTCCGTTATGGATCAACTGAAATCTTCAATTCATAACTTTTTTGTAATAGACAAATATAATTTTGAATTACATAAAATTACCTTTATAAATAAGGTTATTTGACTTTTATAGTATGTAACAAAAGTGTAACTAGATTAACCTTTTGGATTGAAGGAGTTTTTCGGGTAGATTAGCAGGAAGTGGTCAAGTATTAATAGAGTAGTCCATACTCATTTTTAAAAAAATTTATAGAATCTTTAAAGAAAATAGGCAATTATATGATTTCAAAAAAATAGAGTTGAGCATAATATCATGGATAAAGGGCCTTTTTATTTTGTTTATATACGAGAGTTTTAATATAAATAGGATTTGATGAGAGGAGAGATGAATTTGTATAATTATCCACCACATTCTATAGCAGGAGTGAGTGATGAAGGTCAGGAAGCTTTTTATCGGCAACCAAGTGGAAAGATATTTGCAAAAATATTTGAAAAAGACACAGAAAGACCGATTAAGGGTGTCAAAGTATCAATTTATAAAATGACAAATGAAGGGCGTATTTTAGCTTCCCGACAAAGTGAGGTTATTACTTTATATACGAATGAATTCGGTGAAACAAATACAGTTGCCTTGCCTACGCCCCCTAAAGAGAATGCGAGCGATCCTTTAGGATCTAAACCTTATTCAGAATATGCAATTTCCATTGAAGCTGCAGGTTATGCACCTGTAGTACTGCGCGGTACACAAATTTTTGAAGACGTTACTGCTGTTCAGAAAATGGAACTTATACCCATTAGTGGAACGGATGGACGGGATTCTGTTGAAATAATTGATATTCCGGAACATACATTAATCGGACAATATCCCCAGCAGGAATCCCAACAGGAACTACAAAAAGAACTCGAGACACAACAAGAGATAAGAGTAGATAGCGATAAGGATAGGGATAGGGATATTGTAATACCTGAATTTATTATCGTTCACGATGGTCATCCAAATACACCTGCACGAAATTACAAAATGAGATTTAAAGATTATATAAAAAATGTGATCGCTTCTGAGGTTTATCCGGGTTGGAAAAAAGATGCATTGTTAGCTAATGCTCTTTGCATAATGACTTTTACATTAAATCGTCTTTATGTAAACCCTTTTAAAGGAAAAGGATTCGACATCACAAGTACTACACAGTTTGATCAAAAGTATACTCATGGGAGAAACACCTATGAATCTACTGATGATGCAGTGGATGAGGTATTTAAGCAATATCTTGCAAAGCATGGAGAAAACACACCGTTTTTTACACAATATCGTGATGGGAAAAAGCAAACATGCCTATATGCTAAAAGACCAGGAATGCTATATCAATGGGGAACATTCTGTCTAGCAGAAAAAGGAATGAACTATTTGGATATTTTAAAATATTACTATAAAGATATTGAAATCCGTTTAGCGGAATTTATACAAGTCGTCAAATCTTTCCCAGGGAAAATTTTAAAGGAAGGAGATCAAAATCTTGCTGTTGAAACCATTCAAAAGTATTTATTCCATATAAGAAAAAGATATACAGATATTCCTGAAGTGAGAGTAAACGGTACGTTCAATTCAAGTACTGCAAATGCAGTTAGGGCTTTTCAAAGACAGTTTCAACTTTCTGAAAATGGGGCTGTAGATGAAATAACTTGGAATAAAATGAATGATATTTATGTGTATGTTACAAATCTCCCTGGCATGTATCCTATTATGCAGAATGGTAGCCAAGGAGAACTTGTAAGGAGATTACAAAATTTATTGAAGGATTATGGTTTTTACGAAGGGCAATTAGATGGTTTTTTTGGACTTGGAACTGAAGTATCAGTGAAAGAGTTTCAGAAGATAAAAAGTTTTACTGTTACAGGAGTAGTGCGTAAGGAACTATGGATGGTCCTTGAAGAGATAGAATATACTATGGGAACTTCCCGAAGGTCTTTAACAAGTAATTCAATTCCACAGCAAACAAATAGAGGATTAAATCTTAAAACACAAGCGCCTTCTCAAAATCAAAACCCAGTTTCTATTTATCCCCCTTCTATGACAAATGTGTCCAATTATCAGCAGACACAATCATTCTACAATAATAATAATAGATATTATCCCTTTTCTTAATTAGTGATGTATGTGAAAGAAACAAGTAGTAATTAAATGAACTGACATAGAAGGAGGACGAATAGATTTGAATGAAAATTATTCTTATCCATTGGATTTAGGACAGCAATTTTATTATCAACCGCATCCATTTTCAAATGAAAATCAAATTTATTATGATACACGGCATTCTTATCGGGCATCAACTGGTAAATTAATTGTATCTGTTTATGAAATGAATACAGATAAACCTATTAAGGGTGCAAAGGTTTTCATTCGTAAGCAAGATGATAGCAGTCAAGTTATTGCTACACTCCAAACAAATGACATTGGTTTCACAAGTCCCATTTCTCTATCAGCGCCTCCTAAAGAGTATTCTTATAATCCTTCAGGACCTAAACCTTATACAGAATATGTCCTTACAATCGAAGCACCTAACTATGGTGTTAAAATAATTAGAGGTGTACAAATCTTTGCGGAAACTACAGCGAAACAAAGAGTGGAAATGCTTCCTGTTAATCGAACAGGAGAACGCCAATTAATTGAAACAATTAATATTCCTCAACATGCATTAACTGAATATTATTTAGAGAGACAACTTCGATCAAACTATCCCCGGTTTTCTCACTTTCCTCAATATGCAAATATCTTAAACATCCCTCAATACATTATCGTTCATGATGGAAATCCTAATGAATTAGCTCCAAGATATAAAGTGGAATTTAAGGAATATGTAAAAAACGTAGCTGCTTCAGAACTTTATCCAACATGGCCTAAAGAAGCAATTAAGGCTAATATAATTTGTATAACATCTTTTGTATTAAATCGTATATATAATGAGCATTATTTGGAAAGAGGGTTTACTATTAGTAGCACTCCTTTGTTTGATCAATCTTATAATTATGGTAGAAGTACTTTTTCTGAAATTGATGAGATAGTTGACGAGATATTTAATCAATATATTACAAGAACATATAGTATTGAACCACTACTAATTTATTACTGTAGCGGCATAAGAGATGATACAAATGAATATTTCTGTAGATGGGGAAGTATATACCTTGCTGATCAGGGGAGAGATTATGTTAGTATAATTCGTGCCTTTTATCCACTATCAGAGATTAACTTTTTATAATTAACAAGTTAACAATGGAAATATAGAAAGAAAACCGAACATTGTTATTGTTAGAAATATTATAAGATATGAAATACTTCCTGAAAACGTTAAGGTTTTTATGGGATACTCAAAAAATAAATATAAATATAAAACCATAGAAATAATTAGGTTCTATGGTTTTTTTGTATATAGTTATTAAAAAGTATATATTAGGTTTATTTTGTTAAAATAAAGAAAACTCCCACCTTAAAAAGGTAAGGGAGTAAGTATTAAGCTTTTTAACTTATATTTATTAAATTTGTGAAAAAAACTCAAGAAGAACTCAATGAAAAATTAATGTTACGACCATATTCGGGAAAATCGATAAGGGGATTTCTATTCCCTTGAGTGTCTTGAATACTTTGATTTCGATGCTTTTCATAAATGCTTACTGGATATTGTTCGTGCCATTTAAGTAATAATTCAATGTCTATGTTTTTTTCTTTTTCATTTGTAATTTTATCTGGATATCTTAGTAAAAAGTATAAAGTGGCTCGTGCTACTATACCTTTAGCGTATTCAGGTTCGAATAAACTTTCTTCTAATTTCCCACACTTCGGTCTAATTGATTCCAGCTCAATCCCCCCTTCATAATCTGGGAAATCATGATAAGGATAGTTACTTCTCATCGAGTTACATACTGGATCACATGCAAATAAATGATGTAAATCACCTCTCATTGGCTCCTGTTTATGAAACCACGATTGTGGTACTACATGTTCACAGTTCAATTTATGATTTTCTTCAATTCGCTTTTTGTGAGTTTCTAACTCATTTTCAGTTAATGAGTGATTAGTAAGAAGTGAATCTAATTCATTTTTTCGTTTTGTGATCATTTCAATGTCTTCAGCAATAACTTCTTCTGGGTTTCTTATGTTTCCAGAGTAAATACTTTTTAAATTTCCGTCTTCTTGTAAATCTACCCAATTATATAAATATTGTATGGGATTATATTTGACGGGTTTATGTGTACTTTCTATTAAGGAATGCAAAGCCTTAAATGATTCATTTGGTTTTAATTGATTGAAATTAATTGTTTTATAATAAGATGCTATAATGTTTTTCGCCGCATCTTCATCAAAGTATTTTTTCGAATCATTTTCAATAATACCTTTATTTTTATTAAGTTTATTAAGAATTTCAATTTGTTCATTTTCACTCATTACTAAGGTTGAAAATTCATTTTCTGGAATACTTGAATTATTTTTTGTCATAAGAAATAGCCCTTTCTTCATAAATGCATTCTTATATTTATATAATTTATTGATTAATTTTATATAGTTATTTAAGAATACCCTTGATTTTAGTGGAGGGACGGAAATATTAATATTTTTTTGTTCATTAATACTAAAGTGAATTTTACTTTTAATAGTAAGAACCTTGGTAACTAAAAGTTTTGGTACTTATAATCGAGAAAATATAATATTAATTGTATATTCTTTTATTATATTATTAATAATTTAATAATATAATTTAAACATTTAAACTATAGATAAAATAGATTCCTGCCAAATCATCTTGATGCAAGGTAATCGATATGTTTTCAATACTCATGAACCCGAATGTCATGTTTCATCTGAATAGCAGATACATAACGAAAATCCAATTTATTTGGATTTTAGAAAAGAGACAGTATAAGTTTACACCCCCTTTAATCTAAAATATTTATATAATACTTTTTCATTATTCTCGAGATAAACATTTTTACTTATAAAACTCCATTACTAACAATCACTTTTGTAATTACATTCTTCAACAGGTTTAATTGCATGTCCTGAGTCATCCGTACACCATGATTGTGACTGGAATGCTAAAAAGACAGCTTCCCATTTATCAGTGTCTTTATAATGGAAAAGTACTCCACCATCTTGCCAAATACCATCATCTTTTCTGAAATTCCCCACATTTCCTTGGTTCATGTGGACATCATGAATTCCAGGAGGGATTTTTTCACCATATGCATAAATATCGACTTTTGGATTATTTTCAGATGTTTTCATGTAATTCAAAAATTTATCTTGTAAATCGTTATCCTCTCCAGGTGCAGTTACTGGAAGTGGGACTAATTTACAGCGGTCAAGTAAGTTACCTCGAATATAATCTAGTGCAATTTTTTTATTATTACTAGTAATGTTTGTGAAGCCGTAATTTAAGTTAGGTAGGTTTGTAATTTGCTCAGAATGAAAATCTTTACCCGCATAATACAATAATTCAGATGGACTTTTTTTTGATTTGACATTAATAATAATTTCGTATTCACGGTTATTATTATCTGAGATATTTACTGTAAAATGAGGTGTGCTATCCTTATCGTCAGGAGGGGTATATCCTACTACTTGACCTTTTAAAACCCCATAATTTTTTACCGGCATTACTATCAGCTCCTAAAAATTTATTTAAACAGAATATAGTATTATCTGTATTTTATTTTTTATTCTAAAGTTATGTTAGTAAAAATGTGAGAAAAAATATTTTTTCTATTAAAAATTTATAATCAAAAAGTTTATGAATAATAGTTGATAAATACAATATATTATTTTATGTATATATTAATAAAAATGTATGGAAGCTATGAAGAGCGTTTATAACAGTGAAATTAGCTTTTATTTAACAATATTAAATAAATTACGGAGAGTTATTCGGTTTATCCTTTAAATATCTCTCTTCGAGAAAATATTTAAAGGATCTAGAATTACTGATTTCACAGTGGTTTATCGGTGGTTTTTATATATAGTTGCATATAGATTTTTTATCAAATAAAGGGACACAAAGTTAAACTATAAACTAAGAGAATGTCTTTTAAATACTATCGCTTTGAAGATTTGTAGAGCAATCTGTATATGAGTTGCATATTTAGTGAGATATATGTAGAGAATAGATTTTGATTGTTTAAAAGCAATCAAAATCTATTATATGAGGTGAAGATATGAGTCAAAATAATTCAAATGATGTAAAGAGTAACGAAGTAGGGTTAATACCTTTTGAAGTGTTGGAAGTTGTTAGTGAAGTCAGTGAAATACCTGAAGGCGTCAAATTTATAAATGCTCCGGCAGTATGGGAAAAAAGTGAAAAAGGAAAAGACATTGTGGTTGCAGTCCTAGATACTGGATGTCAAACTGATCATGTGGATTTAAAGGATCGTATTATTGGAGGGAAAAACTTTACTACTGATAATAATAGTGATCCTAATAATTATTCTGATTTAAATGGTCATGGAACGCATGTGGCGGGAACGATTGCTGCTACAGAAAATAATCAAGGTGTTTTAGGAGTAGCCCCACAAGCTAAGCTACTTATTCTAAAAATTTTAGCGGGAAATGGTAAAGGATCCTATGAGTGGATAATAAATGGGATTAATTACGCAGTAAACTGGAGAGGCCCTAATGGAGAAAAAGTAAGAGTTATTTCTATGTCTTTAGGCGGACCTCAAGATGTACCAGAACTACATCAAGCTGTAAAAAATGCAGTGAATAACGATATATTAGTTGTTTGTGCAGCTGGTAATAGGGGGCATCAAACTGATATGCTTAGCTACCCTGGTTCATATCAGGAGGTTGTAGAAGTTGGTGCTGTTGATTTAAATAAAAAAATAGCTATTTTCAGTGAATCAAACAAAAATGTAGATTTAGTTGGGCCTGGAGTAGGGATTTTATCAACTTACAAAGGTGGAGGCTATGCAAGATTAAGTGGGACGTCAATGGCAACTCCACATATTTCAGGTGGTTCAGCATTAATTATTAAACTTTGTGAAAGTAAACAGGAATTCGATAGAACGTTATCTGAGGATGAAATTTATGCACAATTGATTAAAAGAACAACACCCCTTGCTGAGTCTAAGCGTTTAGTAGGTAATGGTTTGTTAGATTTGGCAAAAGAATAAAATAGAAGTTATAGGGTTACTAGTATTAACATCAGTATACAGTATTATTCCAGTAAAATTCCTAAAAGATAATTTGAAATTTCATTTAGTATTTGGTGTCATACGCATTTAAGGATAGAGTGTGTTTCAAATAAGATAAATTTATAAAGTTTATTATCGGGACTAACAAACGTTACATCATAATGTTAAATTTAAATAATGTAAAATAGAATGACTATAGCTGTTAATTTAAATAAATTCTAGAATTAGTTTCTTTAAATAAGAAAGAAGGATTAGGAAAATGGATAATACAGAACTGTGAAACACAGAGACATTAGATTTTTCATTATTAAAAGCCATTAAAGCTGGCGGATATAATCTATATCTAAGGCATGGGGAAAAGGAAAGAGAACCAGGAGGAGTACTAAATCTGAAAGATTGCAAAACACAAAGCAATTTAACCGATAATGGAAAAAAACAATCTGAAAAATTAGGAGAAATCTTTAGAAAACAAAAAGTACCCGTTCAATACCCCGTATTTACAAGCCCTTATTGTCGAACTAAAGACACAGGCAAATTGGCTTTTGGGGAACAAAATATAGAAGTGATGGATGAATTAGCTGAGATTAACAACTTAAATATTGATAGTCCAAATAAACAACAGAGACTAGTAAAAGAAAAGCTAATTAGAATATTTGAAACAGAACCTAACTCGCAGGTAAATAGGGTATTCATCGCTCATGATTATTCTTTTGATAACTCTATTCAATCGTTTGTTTTTTTAGATACAGTTATTTTAAAACCAAAAGGATTAGGATTTGGGTATGAATTTGTTGGTTTAATAAGTTTAGACCAATTTATAAAGTAGACAAATGAAAATCCATCTGATTAAAAGTGAAAATTAGTTGGTTAAAATCCACAAAAAGATTAGTGTCATTAAAAAAACGTTATACTTTCAAATTATTAACAGATGTAAGTAGAATTAAGAAATGGAGATGACAACTATGAGTGAACATTTACAACAACATCCACATTTTGGTAATACGTTAGCGGATCATTTTATGGAGCATCATCGAAATCCACTTTCATTTCATGCTCCAATTGTGCATGTAAAAGCAACAATAAAATTAGTTGAAGAAGATGATTCTAATTCAGAAGGCGGAACACATCAGCATTTTTTAATTAATAATATAAAAGTTATTGATATAAAAGGTGCAAAAAAATCTTTAGTAGAAAACGAAGCCTTCTGTGCAATTCGTTTTGGAGATAAATTAGGGTTGAAAAATCCAATTCCAGGCTTAAAAGAAGGTGCAGAAATCGAATTACAAGGGGAATATGTTGATAAAACACATGTAAAAGTAGGAATTGGGAATCCAGGTGATCCAGTCATACATTTCACGCATCACCCAGTGGGTTTTGTAAATTATAATGGTGCACATTACGAATAAAAATTTGCAGAAAAATATAGGAAGTAATATTTATTATTAGAGTAGTCATTTTTCTATTAACCAACCCATAGAGATGCTTTTTTATTCCCACTGGATGAGAATTAGGGAAGGAAATTAACAAATATTGAGTTCTTTTGGATATAAAATACCTATTGTTATAGAAAAGAGATGATTATTATGAGAAAAATTGAAAGTATTGTTCCAGAATACTTATTGGAAAAGTTTGCAGAAAAAGGGAGCGAAAAAGCCCAAAAAAGCTTAGAACATACTAGGAAAATTCATGAGGAAAGAAAGAGTATAATTAAAAATCAACAAATAATGGAATCTACATTGGATAACAATAGAGAGCATAAACCTACTAGACATGTTTATGATTGTCAACACACGGAAGAACGTCAGCATAAATTAGTTCGAGATGAGGGAGATTCACCTACAGATGATGAGGATGTGAATCATGCATATGATGCTGGACAAGTCATTTTAGAGTATTATAAAAATGTATTATATCGTAATTCAATTGATAATTTAGGGCTGGATCTTATTTTTAACGTTCATTTTAGTGAGCATTTTATGAATGCATTTTGGGATGGAGAGCAGATGGTTTTTGGTGATGGTGATGGTAAAATTTTTATAGATTTTACAGCAGGAATTGATGTTATAGGCCATGAAATGAGTCATGGTGTAACGCAGTATACATCTAAACTCGAATATCATGATCAACCTGGTTCCCTTAACGAAAGCTTTTCTGATTGTATGGGTAGTGCAATAAAACAATATCATTTGGGTCAAAATGCTCAAAATGCCGATTGGCTAATAGGTGACAAAATTATTGGTCCTAAATTTCCTGGAAAAGCTCTTCGTTCAATGAAAGAACCAGGAACTGCAAATGATCATGATTCTCAACCGAATCACATGGATAAATATGATGATGGTAGCAATCTTAATTTTGAAACAGAAGAAAAAAGGCAAAGTTATATCGTGCATACTAACAGTGGTATTCCAAACAAAGCATTTTTTCTCGTGTCTATGGGAATAGGAACAGATAATGCTGCAATCTTATGGTACAAGGCATGGCCTCATCTTCATCCAAATTCTGATTTCCATGATGCTTTTGAAGAAATTCTAAAAGCAGCGAAAGTACTTATAACCGAAGGGAAAATGCCCCAAAACACAGAACAAGTTGTTAAGAAAGCATTTAGTGATGTAGGTATCGCAAAATCTTAAATTATTTAAACAAAGATTAGGAAATGATTTTTGCAAAAAGACACCTGATTTAGGTGCCTTTTTACTTTGCAATCTTTGAAATGAACAAGCATTCATTTTCGAATTAAAGTTTGATTTAGAAAAATTTTATATGAAGCAAGGTAATGAAGATAACCCATAATATTTCTCAAGAGAGAAGGGCATAAGTCATGGTATACAGATAATAATGTTGGTTATCTAATTGAAATTTATGGATTTATATACGTACATTCAAATTAAAGGTAGTTTTTCAAATATTTTATCAATATTTTTCATCATTCATATCCCAAACAAAGCGACAGATAAACTATGTATTTTTTACATAATAAAATTGAAAATTACACTAAATAATAAAAGGTTCAGCAATCATAGAGAGGAGAGCTGAACCTTTTATTATTTTTCTTTCCCTATTCTGCCTAAACTATCTTTGATAGTTGTTTCCCCAAGTTGAGTGTATAACAACGCTGTATCTTGACTCGTATGCCCAAGTTGCTGCATCACTTGTAACGAATCTTTTTCTTCCATATATAACTTATTTGCCAATGTATGTCTTAATTTATGAGGAGACATTTTTTTGCCAAAGGCTTTAGTATATTTTTCTACTATATCTTGGATAGCCCTAACAGAAAGAGGCTGTGCAGTATGTTTATACTTCGATAAAAACACATTTTGTAATTCTTTCCCTGGAGCATATTTGTTATCTCTAATCTCCATATATTTTTCAAGATCCTTTAATGCAATTGGGGTAATCCAAACGGAATCTTCTTTGTTTCCTTTTCGAATTACATCAATTAGTCTTTCTTTTAAGTTTATATCTTCCATACGAAGATCGGCCAATTCACTTACACGAATACCACTACCAAGAAAGAGGGAAAGGATAGCTACATCACGCTCCTTATCTCTTAGGAAATAGAATAACTGATGTTTTGTTAAAGCTTTTTCATGTTCGTACTTAACATAATTCAGAAATTCTTGATCATCATCATTATGGAATATTTTAGATCTCATACGTTTTGCACGAGCATTTAATGTTTCTTTATCTTTATGTATTTCAATTTTAGCCATTACATTTCTATAAAAATAGCATTCTCCATCTTCATTCTCAGATAGGGAGGTGAGGTACTTAAATAAAGACTTTAAGGCCGAAATTTTTCTGTTAACAGAGGAATTCTGCATGTTTTGTTGTAGTTTTAAAAACCTCATAAAGTTCTCAACATCTTTTTTCTTTAAATTCTCCAAATCAGAGAAGGATATGTCTTTAATAGGCTTAAATTCAATAATTTGTTCAGATAATAGCCAATTAAAGAAGACTCTAAAATCATATACATAATTCAGTAGGGTGGAGGGAGAGGCATCATGCAATTCTTTGTACTCCACAAATTCTTCTATGTAAAAGGGCATTTCATTTAAATTCTCGTATAATTTCTTACGATGTACGGATTTTTGACGTTGTTTGCTATAATCCATAAAAATCACCTCATATATACTATAACAGAAAAGGCAAGCGAACACAAGTTCGCATTAAATTCAATTTTTACACAAACTTATTTACATAATTAAATTATGAAATACTAAAATATACTCAATAGTGAATAGAATAATGTATTTACTCAAATAAAATTATAGATAATTAAGTGAGAAATTTGTATTTGACCATAAAAATTAGTACAAAAACAACATAAAATGTATGTAACTTAAAACAATTTTGATATATAAATTCATACAAAAGATCAATACATGAATATAGTTTAAAAGTCTTTATAAAAATATAAATTAGCTTATTTAATCATGATTATAGGGAGTTAATTAAATCAACGTGAGAAAAAATCTTATAAAGTAATATGTAATTTGCTATAGAAATTATTAATGAGTAACTCAAATTTTAATAATTTCTATATAAAATATAAACTATATAGGCACATGCAAACATACGAAGATTCATGAAACTAAGCCCGAAATCCCTAGATACTGTTATTAGATCTTTATATGAATACCCTATTGTTCGTAAAATTGGTATTTCGTGCGAACTTGTTGTTTGTTTTTTAGAATAATAATTACACCCCTCTATCTTCACTTATTCCAACTATTCTCTCTTTATATTAAAAATACCCTATAGATTATTCTCATTTTCTATAAGGTATTATTTCATATGAATTCTCTTATCTTATATTGATTTTGCCTTATACGAAAGAAAAAACGCATTTATGCAGTATAACTTCTTTTTATTAAGATATTTTATTAAAGATCGCCATTTGTTCTAACTAGTTTGTCTTCAACAATTCTAACCATTGAACCATTTGCAACTTCATTTCTTATGTGACTACTATATTGATTAATACTCCAGGAATAATTGTTGTAAGCAATCGTTCTACCAACTTCATTATTATACAAGTCCATTTCCTTATCAACGCCATTAGAATATTGCTCATGGGCATCTGTCCAAACTTTTGCTCTTGCAACACCCACATCACGACCTTTAATAGCACCTAATTCTTTAGCAAGGGCTGCATTCCAAAAAGAGTGCCTAAAAGCATCACCATTTCCTTAATAAAGAGTTGAGTTGGTGAGAATCTGTATATATCTACTAAACCTTTCTCTCGATACTCTATTAAAATAGAGTTAAGATTAACTTCCCCTGATGTTTCTGTAGATGCAACGGATGCACTGATTGTTGATAAACCTAGGCATGTGCATGCTGCAAACGTTGCAAATATCATCTTCATATTTAAAAACTCTTTTTTATATCTTTTTATTCTTGTAACGATAACAATTTATATACTAGCAGCCCTCCATTTTAATATTATTAAGAAACAATATTAAAATGGAAAATATTCACTATACCTTTATTCCATTTTTTATCACCTTATTTATCTAAATAATGCTACAATACTATACTTCTTTCCTCCTACTTTTACTTTATTATCTCAACTTTCATACTGTGGAACCATATATGTCCCTCACCTTTCAGGGTTAATCCTACAGATAAACGTTTTACATCAATAGGGATATCTACAATTATCGAATATTCTTTCCAACTTTCTTTTTCTTTAATTGGCTCACATTCTAATGATTTCATTTCCCATAAATCATTAGGCTTTTCACCCCTTATCCATAAGTCTGCGTACTCCTGAATAGATTTAGTTCTAATCATTCCTGACAATTTAATTCTTTTCCCTAAATATAAATTTTTATTTAGAAAGCAAAATACTACACCATATCCTTCTATCTTTTGTATCGAATGCAAATAATGTACAAATTTATTTATTCCATTGATATCAAACGTATTATATAAAAAGTAATTACTAGGTGTCTTACCTCCAAGCATCCATTCGGTCAAAAAATCATCATTCATAATCTCTATCCTCCACATCTATTATACTTACTACTACAATATCATTGACTTCACATATTTTTTTGATTTTTTTTGCTAAAAGGGGTACCACCACATTGCTATCAAGCTAAAATTTTATATTTCCCCCCAGAACTAAATTTTTTGCTAACTTGTAACAAAAAAGCTCATTTTTTCGTTTTGGAGTAATTCTGAATTCTTAGGTTGATGGGCACGGGGTGTAACCTCTATTTAAGAAAATTTTTCATTTCATTAAAAGCCAAGTCTCGATGGCCAGCCTGACAGTGTTGTTCACCACCGGTTTCTTTGGTAAAGACTTTCGTAGTAATTGAAGCTGCATTACACAGTTCATGCTGGATTTGCGGTAGACGACTGATTGGAACATACTGATCATCTTCTCCAGCCAGAAGCAATACATCCTGATTAATAAACTGACTTATTCCAGCCATCGTATGTTTCTCAAAATTTTTAATCAATGTAAATGGTGTTTTCTCACCTGTGTTTTCCATACCTTTTATAATTTTCCACTTTAAGTCGATATTTGTGGCCATCATATTTTCAATCATTGCATTGACATCAGCTGCTTTATTAGCAGTCAAAAGGGTAGTCAGCCTATTCCAGACGTCATCCGGCATCCGAATTTTTAATGCATCAAGACCGCTATAGAAAATATTAAATGCAATCACTTTGTCAATCCTTTTTTCAAATGCAGCAGCACGCATTGCTAAATAGCCTCCCCAGGAAGCTCCCATAATGCTGACACGATTTAATTTAAAGTAGTCAATTATTGCAGCAACTGGTTTTTCCCAGTTATGAATGAATTTCAAACCATTTTTTAATGCTGACCCTTGCCCAGGACCATCAAAGACGATAATATTATAGTCAATTCCTCTAATGAAATTCATCATCTTAACCATTTCTTCCATATAGGAATCATAGCCACCAAATACCAGTAACGTTTTATTGGCACCAGGTTCAATTAATTTAACTGCTGGAAGTAAGGAATTCTCATATGGGACTTGATAGGGTTCATAGTCAAAATCACTAAAACCTTTATAGAAGGTCTCGCGATATTTTTGATACATTCTATTTTTGTTAGGATCTGATGGAGTTAGATAAAATTCAGCAGCTTGATAGTAGACAGATGCAAGATCATAATGGTACTGTTCTTCTCGCTTTATCGCATATTCTAGCCAAGTTTCATACCAGCTTTCTATATCGGTTAGTCTTGGAATAATACCTTTTAAATCACTGCTTGCCCTTTCATCCTCCTGATAGTAGTCATTTAAGAAACGATTGATTTGCAAATTAAATTGCTCATTGGTAACATAGTTTTTAAACATTTTATTCCTCCTCTTATTAATTACAAAACAATGGTAATGGAATCTATCTTGTCTAACAATAAACAAAAGAGTTTAATAAGTAGGAAATCGAACAATATGTATTCTAATGGTTCGAAAAGCTTCTTTTTAAGGGGGATTGATTTTATGGAAGAGGACGTTCGAATATACAAGACTAAAAAAAATATTTCAGAAGCACTAATTATCCTCTTGAATGAAAAAGATTTCAATCAAATTACAATAAAAGACATTTGTAGCCGTTCGTTAATTAGCAAATCCACTTTTTATAGTCACTATGTAGATAAGTATGATTTGATGGAGAAAATAGTAAATAAATATGCCGTTTTTTTAAAAAATGAAATAAAATTACGCTTTAAGTCTGGGAATCAAGGCAATGTTGCTCAAGTACTTGAAATGATTATGGACCAAATTGCTGCAAATAAGACAGAGATTGCTACTCTGTTAAATGTACATGTCCCTTTTGCAGATTTACGTGTTGAATTGGAGACAATTTTATACCAAACTTGTCTTTCTTACTTGAACGAAAAACTAAGCGATTCTAGTGCCTCTATTGACTATCTGGCTCAATTGTACACCGCTAATGCTATGGTACACATAAACTGGACTTTAAAAGGTGATAAGGATAGAAGTGCAATTGAGCTTGCCCATAAAATGCAACAGTATATTTTTGAACAGGTTCAAAAATAGGATTGTGGCGTAACACTTTCTGTATGTCGAACAATTAAGATGGCTTTCTTCCATCCTTTGTTCGAAGCCAATTCATCTCCCACCTACTCACTGGGCTGTGACCCTTCACGCTCCTTGAGGAAGGAGTCTTCTTGGCTAAAATGATAAAAAAGACCATCGAAATGATGGTCTTGCAGACTGTAGACAAATGCATAAAATAACGAATGAACCTTTCTCTCAACACTTACTTTACTTCTTTCATAAATAGTCTAACGTTTTCAGCGATTTCTTTGAATTTGGTATGGTGTAAATAATGTGATCCATCCATGGTTACTACTTTTCCATGTACCGAGTCTTTTATCTGCCCTTCATGCAGAGGTATCCACCCTGCTACATCTTCATTATTCGCTTGTAAAAAGAGAAGAAGTGGAAGATATTTAGGGAAGATTAAACCTTGAGCCCCTTTAAAATTAGACGAAATATGGTCCATCTCATTCAAGGTTGTGTCATTATACATGTTTTTATTCGAAATCATTTTCATTTGCTCTACGGTTTTTTCATCAAATGCCAGTCCAGCATAGGGGTCAGCACTAATTTTCATAGCCAATCTTAAGAGACCTGATTTTTTGAGATATGCAAACGTTTTTAATGGGAAATTGATATCCATACCCGGTTGTGTTGCAACACTGCTATCGATTCCGACAAATGCAGTCACCTCGTTTGGATATTTGTTCACATAATCAATTCCATAAATACCTGTAATGGAGTGGCCCATGAGCATGTATCTGTTAATATTAAGCTGCTGTAGAGCTTCATGAACTTCACTTACCATATTCTCCGTGGTTCGCTCTTTTACAGTTTCATCACTTAATCCATAACCGAAAGGCTCTACCGCAACAACTTTGTAAAATGGAGATAATTCATCGATAAGAAGCTTAAAATCAAGCCCTGGAGTAGCTGTTCCATAACCAGGCAGGAGCACGATTGTTTCCTCGCCCTCGCCTTGTATTAACACATTCATGTTTTTCCCGTCTACAGATACGTGCTGCCCGTAGGGCACTATTCGTTTTTGCTCCGAATGACTACTCATCACATTTACGATATAAACAATACCTAAAAAAAGTACAATGGCTAGAACGATTGCTCCTATGGTTTTAAGTAAGATGCTTCGCACTTTCTTTATTTTCATTCCACTCAGCGTTTTCTTTTCCTCTTGTTGTGTCACTGTCATCTTCTCCTGTCCTGATCTGTTTGCCTTGCTTTATGTGCCTGTAATGAAAACTTAATCAATGAAGATGTACTCACCATGACGACAATATGAACTGAATATGAACTGCAAAAAAAATGCTACGGCTCTATATGCTAGTAAGCTTGCATATGAGTCGTAGCATAGAGAATGAATCTAACTAATCTGTTGGTGTAGTGATTGGCAAGGTGACAATGAAGGTCGTTCCTTGACCAAGTTCACTTTTCACTCGGATGTCACCTTGATGAAGCGACACGATCTGTTTAACGATAGCGAGTCCCATACCACTTCCGTCATACTTACGACTGTGGGAACGATCGGCCTTAAAAAAACGCTCGAATATACGCTTCTGGTCGTCAAGGTGAATACCAATACCAGTGTCGGATATTAGGATTGTCACGTTTTTGGTATCTTGTTTGATACTTACGTTAATCACGCCGGCATCCTCGGAAAATTTGATGCTATTTCTGAGGATATTCGTCCATACCTGATTTAACAGGTCATGATCAGCCGTTACTTTAACCGTCTGTAAATCAAGCTCGAAATGTATATCGCGAGCAGACCATTGTGGCTGTAGCGCCACAATTATCCGTCGGATTTGTTCATCGAGGCTGAGCGTGACGAGCCGTAGTTGCTTTGACTGCGATTCAAGAAAACTCAGCTTTAGCAGGTTATCGCTCATTTTGGACATCCTTTTCGCTTCAGCGATGATAATATCAAGATAACGGCTTCGTTCGTGTTCTGAGAGGTCAACTTGCTTAAGTACTAGAGCATAACCGGATATCGAAGTGAGCGGAGACTGAACCTCGTGCGACACGTTCGTTACGAATTCCCTGCGCATCTGCTCAAGTTGCTGCAGATCGTGCATCATTTCTTCGAAGCTGCGAGCCAAAGTACCCAGCTCACTCATTTGCTTAATATTCAACTTGACGTTGAAATCTCCAGATGCTATCCGCCTGGTCGCTTTTGTCAGCTTTTTTATCGGTCTTACCAGGAATACAGAGGCAACTAGAATCAATAAGCTTCCTGCAATCAACGAACATGTTGCAAAGACCACTGCCCACTTTGTGACAAAAGAGGCTGAAGGAGGGGCGAGCGCTTCCAAAAATATCGCTTTCGTTCCCATTTCCGTTTTCAACGGCAGCCCTAAGAGGACCGTGGCAATACCATTAGGAGTGTCCTGAACAACACCTCCATCTAATACTTTCTTTAGTTGCTCCATCGTCACAGGCGCAGGTTTGTGTCCGTGAAGTTTACCGTAAGACTTGAACTGACCCGTTGCTTCGTAAATTCGAATATAATAAGAATCGAGCTGCTTCATTTCACTTACGAACAAGTCCGCTTCACGTAACGGAAAGGTCTTGTAAATCCGGACGATGTCTTGGCCAAAGTTACGTGAGTTGATTTGAGCGTTTTCGTTCAATTTATCCTCGAATATCCAAGTTGACACCAAAAAAGAAATGATCGTGCCCCCGATGATGGAGACTAAAAATGTCAGGACAACACGTATATATAAGGATCTGATCATTCATAAACCTCAAGCCGATACCCAAGTCCGCGCACCGTTTCGATCCGAAAATCGGGTGTTGTCGCGAACCGTTCACGCAGCCGTTTAATATGTACGTCTACCGTTCGATCATCTCCGGCGTAATCGATACCCCAAATCTGATCGATCAACTGCACGCGCGTATAGACTTGTCCGGGTGTTCCAGCGAGCTTATACAGCAATTCGAACTCCTTTAGCGGCAACGTAAGCGACTCCGTCCCTTTCATCACCTTATAGGTCTGTCGATCAAGGATGACGTTCCCTAAATGGATCGTCTGCGTGGAGCCAATCTTGTATCGTTTGAGTAGTGCCCTAACACGAACCGTCAACTCTAACGGATCGAATGGTTTGGTTAAATAATCGTCCGTTCCAAGTTCGAAACCTTTCACTTTCTCCCATGTTTCTCCTCTCGCAGTCAGCATAAGTAAAGGTAGATCAGGATTGGCTCTTCGGAGCTCCTTGCTTAACGTCCAACCATCCATAATTGGCATCATAATGTCAAGTACGACAAGATCGACATTCTTTGAGATGTAGACAGCCAACGCTTCCTTGCCATCCGCTGCTTCAGCTGTTGCGAATCCGTCGTTGCGTAGAAATAAACAGACGAGTTCGCGAATGTTCGCATCGTCGTCAGCAACTAGTATAGTAGGCATAGTTTCCCTCTTTTCCCTGTTTTTCACCGCATTATTTCAAGCAATCATTATACTTTGAACTACCCCCACTTTCACTTCGTTTAGAAGTGAGGGATTCCTAAGTAAAGAGTTCTATCGAACTCTAGTTGATTAGGCTAACCCCGCAGTCCTTGCGGTTAGAAGCCTTATCGCTTCATTCTTTATATTGATACTTGCGTTAATATCCCTATCATGGTGTGTACAACAAGAAGGACAGTCCCATTCACGTAGGTTTAAATTTTTAACGTCTTTATTTTGATATCCACAACAAGAACATAATTGGCTGGAAGGAAATGTTTTCGATACGACAATGACTTGTTTGCCATACCATTTTGCTTTGTATTCCAACATAGTTCGAAATTGTGACCATGATACCTCACTAATTGCTTTTGCTAACTTATGATTCTTTAACATATTCAATACTTGCAAATCCTCTATACCAATCACATCGTGGTTTTTGATGATGTCAGTTGAGATTTTATCCAAGTAATCTTTTCTAGCATTTGATATGTATTCATGAATTCTAGCTACCTTTACTCGTTGTTTATTCCAGCGAAAAGATCCTTTCATTCTTCTAGAAAGCACACGCTGTGCTTTCGCCAACTTATCCTCCAATGATCGGAAAAACTTCGGATTTTTATAGGGGTTTCCATCTGACAAAATAGCGAAATCTTTTAGTCCTACATCTATTCCAATATAAGAATGTGTTTTCGGAAGCTCTTGTACTTCTGTTTCAACTAATAGTGACACAAAATATCTACCAGAAGGGTTTCGTCTAACAGTCGCATTTACAATACGTCCCTCTACTTCACGACTTTTGGCAAATCGAACAAGGCCTAGTTTCGGCAACTTTATTTTGTTCCCTACAACGGCGATATTTTCATTTGTTTGTTTTGTGGTATAAGATTGTATGTTATTCTTCTTGGATTTGAAACGCGGGGCACTATTTTGTTTTTTGAAAAATCGTGTATATGCATCCGCAAGGTTGCGAACAGACGACTGAATCGCAATACTATCCACTTCTTTGAGCCAAACAAACTCTTTCTTTATGGCAGGAAGTTTGGCAGAGCATGTACCATATGTTAAACCTTTTCCAGTCTCTTTGTATGCGTAATCCCATAGGGATAGGAAATGATTGAATACAAAGCGAGAACAACCTATTGTTTTGTTAATTAGAATTGTTTGTGCTTGATTTGGATAGATACGAAACTTATAGGCTTTATTAATTATTATTTGATTCACCTCCATTTCGGTATATGACTATTATATACCAAACGTATATTCGGTGGATAGTGAAGTAACACTTTATGTATGTCGAACAATTAAGATGGCTTTCTGCCATCCCTTGTTCGAAGCCAATTCATCTCCCACCTACTCACTTCGCGTTCCTTGAGGGAGGAGTTTTCTTGGCTAAAATGATAAATTAACACGTATGTTGATTAACCAAAGTAATACAGTTTCTTGATTTATCGACCTGTAGAATTCAAGTGTTCCTTTCAAACTAATTTTCCACTCAATTGACAAGATGTGTTCCCATTCTAATGGAGAAATATATTTCAATAATTCTTCATTAAGATGGGAATTAAATAACTCAACTTTCGCACCTATAAAATAAGCTGGGAGATTTACCTATATTGAATTTAGAGTCTATCAATTGTGTACTGTACAACTTGAGTAAAATGAAAAACACCTCGATCCTTGGTATAGTGAGATTACCTAGAAATCACTACCACAGAAGAGGTGCCTTAACTACAATAGCTCAAAATAACCAATATCATTAACTACCAAAAGAACTTAATTCTATTTTTTTCGAGCTTGAAATGAAGATCCAGCTAAGGATGCAGTCTATCGCTTCTTATAAACGGTACCAATGTTCAATTGGCGCCCTTTCCTGCTGCTGTTTAGTATGAATGCGATTAAAAAAGCAACTCGAATTACGAAAAAAACGCTCCAAAGTGTTGATTGTGCTTATCATCGTAACTGCAGTAAAAAAGTTGAATTGCTAGCACACTATTTTGAAACCTTGGTTAACTATTCCACCTTTGAAGTATTTCCTGTTTTTAATCAATGAGTAAGGGGCAAAATTTAAAGTATATGGTGGCACTATTTGTACTTCTTTCTGTAATCTCTACTCATTGAATAAATTTAGAGCTATCACTCATGCCTTCAGTTGAACACCCCGATGACTGAAGTAAGATAAATTATGGATGAAGCGCCCGTGCCATCGCATCAAAATAATTCTGACTGGCACGCAGACTCACTTCGGCTTCAGGCACAAATACTTCAAAACAATGGAAGCAGCCGGGGTAGAGATGAAATTCAACATCTACTCCTGCTTGTGCAAGTCGTGTTACATATTCAATAATTTCATCTCGGAATAAATCGAGTTGACCTACACATGTATAAGTTGGCGGTAGTCCTGCTAAGTTGTCTGCTCTCGAAGGTACCGCATAGGGAGATGGTTCGTTAGTATCGTTCTTCTTTCCCAAGTACATATTCCAAGCCGTTAAATTGTTTGATCTATTCCATGTTGCATTGTCTTCTATAATCTCATAGCTTGATGGTGTTATGTTGTGGCTATCAAGCATCGGATAAAGCGGCATCTGAAAAATAATAGATGGACCTCCTTTATCACGAGCCATTAATGCAAGCGCTGCTGTTAGTCCACCGCCTCCACTTGCACCGGCAATCGCAACTCGATTCACATCAATTCCAAGCGAGTCTGCCTCATTTGTCATCCAAACCAAGCCTGCATAACAATCTTCAATAGCCGCTGGATAAGGATGTTCGGGCGCAAGTCGATAATCGACAGACACAACAACGCATTCAGCAGTCTGAACAAAGCGTTCACACAAAACATCGTCCATATCAGGGTGGCCCATTACGTATCCACCACCGTGAATCCACAGCATAGCTGGAAGTTTATCAAGATTCTTATTCTTCTCAACGGGTTCGTAAATTTTAACTAACATCTCGCCGGCTGCGCCAGGAATCATTCGCTTGGTCATGTTTACAAGCTCTGATTTTTCCAAATGTGGATTCGACAAGAGACTTCGACTCGCCTCTAAATCCCCCTCTAATTGAAAGCCTGGAAATTGTGAGAAAGCCTGTTTTAATTCTGGTAATACTCGACTGTCAATTTTCATATAGATTCCTCCAGTTAAATAATGAAACTTGATGTAATCCTTATGGAATAATTAACGGAATAGATGTGTCCCCTGTTCTCCTTCAGCTTCCCATTTGGCAATCTCCTCTCTTACACGAGGGGCAACTTCTGTTCCAAGCAATTCTATGGTACGCATGACCTGATCATGCGGCATGGTACTTAATGGTACATACATCATAAAGCGTGTAATCCCTACATGCTTACGAAGATGAATGATTTTTTCGGCGACTGTATCTGGATCACCAACATACAACGCCCCTTCAAAACTTCGTGCAGCATCAAAGCTGGAACGATCATAATAAGGCCACCCCCGCTCTTTACCAAGTTTATTCATGCCTGCCTGAGTGGAAGGGAAAAATGTATCTGCTGCCAATTCCGTATTCTCTCCAACAAATCCAATTGAATGAGATCCCACCTGAAGCTTTGATACATCATGACCAGCGTGAGCCGCTGCTTTCTTATATAGCTGTACAATTCGTGCAAAGTGCATTGGGCTACCACCAATAATCGCCAGCATAAGTGGTAATCCCAGAAAACCGGCACGGATAGCAGATTCCTGATTCCCACCGCTACCAACCCATATAGGTAAAGGATTTTGAACAGGTCTTGGATACACACCTAAATTATTGATTGCTGGTCTATGTCCGCCTTCCCAAGTCACTTTTTCGGACTGACGTATTTTGAGCAGTAGGTCCAAATGTTCTTCAAACAGTTCTTCATAGTCTTTCAAGTTATAGCCAAACAATGGAAAAGATTCGATAAAGGAGCCACGACCCGCCATAATCTCTGCGCGTCCATTTGAAATGCCATCCAGTGTAGAAAAATCCTGAAAAACGCGCACAGGATCAGCTGAAGAAAGCACGGTTACTGCACTCGCGAGCCGTATTTTTTTCGTTTGTGGTGCCGCCGCTGATAGAACCATCGCTGGAGAGGATGCTGCATAATCCTTCCTATGGTGCTCACCAACACCAAACACATCAAGTCCTACTTGATCAGCAAGAATGATTTCTTCAACAACTTCACGTAATCGCTGTGCGTGACTTATCACTTCACCACTATGAACATCTGGTTTCGTTTCTACAAAAGACGTAATACCTATTTCCATTTGTTATCTCTCCTAGTCCAATTAGATTTTAAGTAAAAAAAATTAATCATTTCCTTTATGGTAGTAACGTGTTTCTCATATTGGCTAACACACGTTTATTTCATAAAATCTTAACTCGTCTGGTCATAGCCCAAAAAAGAAGAGCTAAAGCACTCACAGAGGCTCCGAGTAAGGAAACCCCTCCCCAGCCAAAGTGTACGTATATTTGAGTCGACGCAATTGAACCACCAGCACTGCCGATAGAATAAAACATCATATATCCAGCAGTAAGTCGACTCCGTGCTTCTGTATGCAATGGAAGGATCATGGTTTGATTCGTGACATGTATTGCTTGTACGGCCAAATCAAGTAGAACTATCCCTATCACTAATGCGATTAATGACTGCTCTATATAGCTGATGAACAACCATGAAATCAATAATAGAGCTAAAGCAATACCTGTCGTTCGTTGTCCGTAACCTTGATCGGCCAATTTCCCTGCCCGTGCCGCAGCCAAGGCTCCAGCGACACCTACAAGACCGAATGCGCCAATTGCACTATGAGATAGAGCAATTGGCGGTGTACTAAGTGGCAGTACTAGTGAAGTCCACAAAATGCTGAAATCAGCAAAAATCAGCATGGCTAGAACGGAGCGAACGCGTAACGTTCGTTCTTGAATAAACAAAGCAAGCACCGATCTAATCAACTGAGGATAGGATAGCGATTTTACCTCGCGCTCAACATTGGGCGACATCTTTATAAACATAAAAACCATCAAAAGCATGAGCGCTGCAGAAAATAGATATACAGAACGCCATCCCGCAACATCTGTTAATATACCAGCAAAAGTACGTGCGAGAAGTATGCCAATAACTATCCCACTTGTTACAATGCCAACGACACGTCCTCTTTCTGTAGGGGAAGCGATGGTCGCTGCAAATGCCACGAGAGTCTGTGTCACAACTGCAAGCAGACCCACCAAAGCCATACCTGCGAAAAGTACCATGCTGGAGGAAGCAGTACCAACTATAACCATAGCTGTTGTAGATAATAGCATCTGACCGACAATTAGACGTCGCTGGTTTAGCAAATCTCCAAGCGGTACGAGTAGTAGTAAGCCCAATCCATAAAAAATTTGTGTAATGGTAATAACAACACCAATAATGGAATGGTTAATACCAAACTCATTAGATAGTTGATCAAGCAACGGCTGTGCAAAGTAAATATTAGCAACAGACATTCCACAGGCAGTCGCAAACAATAATACCAAAGCGTGCGACATAGATGGCTGTTGATTCAAATTAGGTTTTGTTATGGAAGATTTATGACTTATCTTAGTGTAGAGTGGATCATCTTCTATATTTGTCTCTGTTTTGCACATACCTTAACCTCCGATCACATTAGATTTTCAACCATAACATACCGTTCAGTACAATATGATTACTGGTAAATATAACTTAGCCTTATTCATGCTGTCAACGTTTTTCGCACTAAAGTTAATGTTGCATTAAATGAATGGATCTTGATTTGACATAAAGAATAGCTAATTATATAATAATTACATACTGTTTGGTAATAAAAAACAATTGTAATTACCTACACACCTATCCTAAAACAATTAATAAAATCAAAGTTTGAGGAGGAGAATTCTTAATGGCAAGAACCCGTGAATTTGATGAGGATCAAGTTTTAGATGCAGCAATGCAGTTATTTTGGGAGAAAGGATATGAGGCTACCTCCTTAAGTGATCTTACTTCTAGAATGGGCATTCAACGCCCTAGTATTTATTCGACTTTTGGAGATAAGAAAGAATTATTTGAAGCCGCACTTCGCAGGTATACAATGTCTCGGGCCTCTGATATACGAAATAGGCTTCAAAGTCACTCCTCTGTAAAAGAGGCATTTTCTATTTTCTTTGCCGATGTCGTCAATGAAGAATACGCAGGGGATCTTAGTAAAGGTTGTTTTTGTATCAATACAATGGTTGAACTAGCACCTCATGATGAGAGATTTGAAATTTTGACAAGAGAACATCAAATGTACCTCGCCGTCATTTTTCAGGAGACAATCGAACGAGGAATCCAATCAGGTGAGCTGGAATTCAACACAGATGCAAAGTCTTTGGCACAGGCACTAATTGTAGCGTTAATCGGTCTAACGGTTATGATGAAATCTCGCCCCCAACGTTCATTTGTGGACAATGTAATAGCAGCGACGCTCACATTACTTAAGTGACATAATTGTATTTAAAAGTACGAAAACCATACCTTTATAGGGGTAACATCAAATCTCCATCAAGCTACAATTTTATAGTACCCCCAGAACGAAATTTTGTGCTAACTTGTAACAAAATTGCTCATTTTTTCATTTCGGGGTAATTCTGAATTCTTAAGTTGATGGGTATGTGGCGCTACCCCTAAAAATTTCCCTTTAAATAAAAGCACATTTTCTGTAAGGGTATAATGTTAATTATGGTAATAACGTCGTAAATCCTTATCTCCCTAAGGTCACCCACCACTCTCTGTACTAGTAGGAAGTAATTTGTATAATTCTTCCTTATGTTAACTAAAATACTTATTTTTTATATTTTCTTATTGTTTATATTTTTATATTGTTATATAATGTTACATATCTTTACTTATATGCGATTAAGATATATCGGAATTAGAAAAAGGGATCTTTCGAGATTCCTTTTTCTATTTAAAATAAAAAAGCAGTGGATTCGCTACCTATCCATAATCCTTGCCTCACAATGATTCCTTTATATTATTTTACTGCATCCTGCCCTATTTAAATCTATTTATTTAAATGTTAAATTATAAATTGACCACTAACATTCTGAATCGAGGTGACAATCATGAGGAGTTTTGGTTCATTATTGATCTCTACTATCTGTTCAACAATCCTTTTAGTTTGGAATTCCTTTTCTTTCTATACTGGATTCTCAACAGGATATACATACTACTTGGTTTACGGAATCATAGCTTTGGTTTTCCTTCTATTCTTTATCCTAAACATGCGAGATATCATCAAGAAAAACTACAGAACATCAGTGAAATAGGAGTTGATACATATTATAAAAAGACAATAAAGTGAGTAAAATTTGAAACCTCAAACATTTTAACCCCATTCAAAATTTAGGACGGCGTTAAAATGTTGTTGTATAATTTTTAATCTAAGATTTTTGTAATATTAACAACAAACAAGACGCCTTCCAGATCAAGGAAGCGCCTCCGATAATTTCTATAAACTTAATCAAACTTATTTATCCTCACATTATTTATTTCTTTGCTTCCATACCCCATTATCTTTACGATAAGTATTCTTACCATCCATGAAGTCAGCCGTATTACCCGGAATGCTATATTTCTTATTCTTTTTCTTAGCCTTCTTCTTCAGCCTTTTCTCTTCTTGAATAGCTTGCAAATCCGCCTTCCATTGTTTCAACAAATCCTTTTCATGTCGCATCGAATTTGTACCCCTTGGATTAAAATGTGAACCAAATAATTAGATTCTACCTATTTATATAGATATCCTCTAATCCAATGTACCCAATTATGTTTTTCCTTTTAAATAGACCAACAATATATTAAAATATCCTATATATCCAAGGAGGTTTGTCATACTCAACTTCCATAAAGAATTACCCCTATTAGGATTCTTTTTATTTTTATACAGTTTCATCAATACCGTTTTTTTATTACTATTTCTTAGCGTGTAGTAACAATGCAATGCGTATAAATATATGTTTAATGTGTTAATTCTATAAAATAAGTAAAAAAGCACTTCTGTTGGATGATTAATATATATTAATGTTGAATAGCTTTATTGATAGACTTTTTAAATCAATAAATATACTAGCTGAAGCCAATCTATACCCGATATTCTTTCCTCTTGCACTAATAGTAATCTCCACTAAATGAAGTTGCACATCATCTTTTTCAAAAATTCTAACCTTTATAATCCCCGTTTTTAACCATAAATTATATTAACATTAATATAATTTATGTACTTTATTCTTTCCACCCACTTTATGAAACATTTTTTAAAACTCTCCTACCTTTCCGTAAGCGAGCTTTTTTTAATAACTATTTTGTTTAAATTCACCTTAATTCACATCTGGTTTTCTTAACATTCGAATTAATAACTGTATAATATAATTAAACTATTTATATGAGAGGTGATTATTATGAAATGGAAACAAAAATACAATCCGAAATATTTCTTTTACCGCATGTATAGTTATGTTTATAAGGCCCTTGATGATATATCATGGTCTTTAAAATAATTTACACATTTGTAGTATGCTCTTTTCCAATCGCTATAAAATTAGGAAGAATAAAGGTGCTTTATTATATGTATTTTCTCCAAACCGTCTTAAGGATAATGCAGTTTTTTATTTTTTCAATAGTACTTACTAAGTATTTCTGTTAATATTTAATTACCGATATGTGTATCAACCGGCCTGTGCTTCTGTACGGGCTTTTTTGATGCTTTCATACTTCGTAATACCCAGGAACCCGTCTTAGTATTCGGGAATTCTACTAGATTCCCGAATACTAAGACAAACAAAAGCCTGCCCTATTAACTCTATAAAGACACCATTGCAAATATAATCCCTTATAGCTTCTATAGACTATCAACTTTTTCATAATATTTATCAGAGTTTTTTATATTCACACTTCTGTAACATCTTTATATAACGTTTTAATATATTACGTGTTAAACTTAAAATATTCCAAGAAGTCCTTTACTTTTAGAATCGACAATTCTTCAATACCCTTAGTCTTGCCCTGCATCCCCTGCAGGGCTTTTACCATTTAGCTAGAGTTGATATAACCTTTTCTGTACTGTTATTTATACCTCTAGCTCTTAAAATCTTTATGATCCACAAGATTTTCTTTCGTTCGTATTCATCTCTCTGATATTTACCCATTATATCCTATCCCTAATAATCCGTTTATTGATGCGTTCCATAACTTTATCCTTAGTTAGATTTTCAATAACAACCTCTATTTTCCTAAAATTCAATTAAATATTTATAAATTTCTAACAAATATTAATTGATAGGAATCCCACAGCATGAAATGGAATTTATTCTCAAAAGTTATTTAATTATTGTATCTGTCAAACTATTAATTAATTTATCTCTTCTTCATATTTTTATTGTTTTTTGACCACGGTCAAACAAGTAAATAAAATACACAAATAGGTAAGGAGCATTAGTATGATTATACAAGAAAAATTATCTTTTTCAGATCTAGATTCATTAGATTCAACTACAGATTCCATAATGGATGCGTTTAAAGATCTTTATGGAATACTTCCTGATGAAATTGCAGTAAATAATGAGACGTTTCCAATTCATAATAAACCCGCTATTACTGAATGTTATGATCACGCTTGTTATAAAATGCTGGGACCTTTTATATTTCGAGATCTTGAAAAACCTTCAATAGATGAAATAACCCTACAGGAACAATTTGTATGTAATCCCAATAATGAAGAAAAAGAGATTGTAGTGACAATAAAAGAACAATGGGCCAATATACAATCTTGGACTTCGAAATCTATTACAGGTTTAACTTTAAAATCAGATCTTATCATCGCAGGTAAATTTCAATCGGGTAATGAATTTAATATTTCAACTTTTGTAGGAGAAAGCAATTCAAAATCAATTCATACCTCTCCTTCAATTGAACATTCTATTAAAGTACCTCCAAATAGTAAAATGAAAATAGCAATGATAGGAACATTAATTACTGAGGTTCTACATTTCCGATCAATTATAACAGTACAAGGCATGTTTGGTGCATGTTTTCCACGTATGGTTCGTGGACATTATGTTGGGTTTAAAAGTGCTGGTCACATCCTAAATAAAACATTTGGAATAATTGAAGGATCCATTAACAATACAGCACTTCAGGATATTGAAATAAATATTAAAGGGATAGAACCTTATTCCGATAAACAAAAAGTGATCAAGTAGTAAAATTGCAAAGTAAAAAAATATACTGTTTTTTGATTCTATATCATATATAGATCATTAGAATAAGGAAAAGGAAAAATCTATGGCTAACAGTACTTCAAAATCATTGAATGGAGGAAAATCAATTGTCAAACAAAAATGAGTTAAGTTTTTTCATTATTAGATTAGTATTAGGGTTAACTTTTTTTGCACATGGACTCATAAAATTTCAAGATGGCATTCATAATACGGAAAATTTCTTCAACAGCCTAGGAATATTTGATTGGCTTGCATATCCAGTAGCAATTCTTGAACTAGTGGGTGGAATTTTAGTTATTCTGGGGCTTTGTACACGAATTATTTCAACCTTATTTTCTTTACTTATGGTCGGAGCCATTATTACTGTGAAATTTGATCAAGGATTTATAGGAGGGTATGAATTTGATTTATTATTATTGGCTGTTTCTTTATTTTTTGTAGTAAATAAAAGTCAATCTATTTCATTAGATAGCTTACTATCGAATCGTAATAATAAACAACAACAAACTCTATAAATATAAAGTTTCTCCTCAACACGTAAATTCTTATTTTGCGAAGAAGCTTATTTATATGAATTACTCAATTTAGATCCGAAAAAAAAAAACAAAAAGAACCCCTTATATTTCGAAAATTTTTTTTCAAAATATAAGGGGTTTATAATTTACTTTTAAATTATTGTATAAAAAGGACTTCAACTTTCGGTTACATAAATACCTTCTTATCTTTTTTAAAACGCTCTGTATGCATTTTCTCAGTTGTTAATACCACTTTCTGTGGAATCTTATATAATGGTAGTTTATCTTTACAGAACTCTCTTAATCGCTTTCTAAATTCACTTACACTTTCATTTGTATTTAATTTAACCACAGCCTTAACCATTTGTCCTGTGATTGCATTTTTTTCACCAACAACAGCAACCTCTTCTACTCCATCCATTAGTTGTACTACATTTTCAACTTCAGCTGGAAATACTTTTTCTCCGCCAATATTTATAATCTCTGATTTTCTTCCTAAAATTTTAATATAATCTCCATCTACTTCCACCATATCTCCTGTCATAAGCCAGCCATCCTTGGTAAATGGACTTGGAGCATTAATATAACCAATCATTGTAGACATTGATTTGATCTGCAACATGCCATCCACAATTCTTGACTCAATATTCTCATCACTTAGTTTGATCCACAAAGAGTCATTAGATTTAGATTTCGAATATAAAACCCCATATTCTGATAACCCATACATTTGTGTAATTTTAACATGAGGGAATATTTCGTTTATTTTACTTAGTGTAGCCTCAGGCATAACTTCTGATCCATAAGAAATAGTCTGTAAACTATTTAAATTATACTTTTTATAAACCTCGCTCAGTATAAGTAAATTTATAAAAGTTGGTGATGCAGGTAAAGCTTGTACCTGATGTTTCTCAATCATGTTACATACTCGATTAGGGGTACGATCATCAATTATTACCAAACATCCTAAGCTAGAAATAATTTGGAAGAGAGTATTAACCCCTCCAATATGATCAAATAACATAAATGGTATAACACGTTTTGCACTCCTTGCGACACTGTACTTCTTTTGAAGTAATGTAAAATCATGTACAATTGCTTTACTACGTCCAGTTGTACCAGATGAAAACAATACTAATCCTGGATGTTTTAACTTTTTCAGTTGTAATAATAATTCATTTTGAATGTAATCCCTTTGGATATTGATTATTTCAAAGCTTCCGCTTTCAACTTTAATTACATTTTCTAATTCAACTATTTCATAGTATTCTTCCTTCTTACTGTCAACCAAAGAATTTAAGATTGGTACTACAGTACATCCTAATTCAATAAGTGCTAAAAACATTGCTATAGAGTATGGAGAATAATCAGCTTCCAAAGAGACTGTTGTATAATCTATCTTTCGATGTTCATTTAACTCCCTTGTATAAATCTTTATTTGATTTAGAAACCACTCATATGTGTAAGTTTTCTCCTTCCAAACAATGGCTTCGCATTCTTTATTCATTTCAAACCTTTCAAATAAAAAATCAATATACATACCTAACCTCCTTTTAAATTTTCTTCTTTAATATTTTGTTATGTTAGTGATTTTAACTGTTCCTGGCATTCTAAAATATACGCAACTAATGCTTCTATTGTTTTAAATGGGCTATTATGTTGTGACATTGTATCTAAATTCACCAAATCAACTGATAAACCCAATTCATCTTCTAAGCCTTGTTCAATACTTACCAGTAAAGATACCAGCCCTAACGAATCTAAATACCCCTCCCAATCATAAAGATGTGCTTTCAAGCCTTTTTCAAGATCAATTTTATTTTCAAGATTTTCATTCACTTCTTCAACACAGCACAATACAATCTGAATAATTTTTTCTTTATTTGTATCTTTCAAGTAAATACACTCCTTTTATAAATCATCTTTTTACTATGAAGATTCCCTTCCAGCAACTCTAGTACTGTATAACATGAACACTAAATACACTTCTTCTACTGATAAAGTTTGTCAGTATACGTAGTAGCCTTACTCTACTTCTCTCAATTATCTTTTCCCTATTAAGATTGAAGACTATAATTATGTTGCAGAAGAAATAAAATATTCTCATGTAAGATACACTCTCTATTAATAATATCCATCATTATCAAATTAAAAGATTCGAGATCACTTAAATTACTATCTTTTTTTAATAATTTAATATGTGCAATCTTATACAGTCTTTCCCATGATTGTTTTATATCCATTAACTCACTAGTAATATGAATAAATTTATCTTTAAATAACTCGTTCATGTCTATAAGTAAGTCATATAAAAAATATCTACTCCATCTCATATCAAATAAACATTTCAAATACAAAGGGAACATATTTCTTTGTTTATGAAAATCTTCATTTATATTTTCTTTAAGTTCCAGGGCTGCAATCTTACCAAAATAATATATCTTATTGTTTTTTTGCATAATTAAACCTCGAACATACTCACTTGATATTTTTTTTAGTGTTCTCAAAAAAATATCTTTAAGATTTTCCATGCTTATTTTTTCCTGTATAATCACATCAATTGATGAGTAAGATGAAATTCTTTCTATACCTTTTGCTTGAGCCAATTCAGGTATAGCTTTTCCTCCTTTCCAAAAAGAATGAAACTCCTCCATTGATATCTCGCCCATAAATTTATTAGGAACTGGATCTTGAACAAATACTCTATCCTCTGTAAGTTTGTTAATTGCGAGGTAATGGTCTGTAACATATTTATCCGTATGGACATCTATATGACTTTTTATAAATTTGGGGTTCAAATAATCATTACTATATGGTAGAAAAAAGGTGCTTCCTAAGGCAATAAATACTTCTTGACGATTCAAACATTCTTTTATATATTGAAGCCCCTTTTCAAAATTAGAATATACATGTTTCTCCATACGAAATGTTTGATTATATTCTAACAACTGTGTATATCTTGCTACAGAAGGTATCGATGTGATAGTATCCATACGATATGATGGTATACTATATAACTCTTCATTCGCTATTAAACTCATGTAACTAACGCTACCCATACTTTTTAATTTATCGTGAAGAATTGGTATATAGCATGAATAATAATAAGGGACATCAAAAGTTGGAATTAATTCTTTCATTTTCACTACAGCACTCACCCCATATTTATTTTTTTACAGCCCTATCCATTTCTCAACAGTATAATTCAACTGTAAGTCCTTAGTAGCTTTAAATTTTCTATTTGGAATAGGTTGTCCTAATTTATCCACTTCAAAGAGCCTAAAGCCTCTTGAAAACTTAAACCTGCATGCAAGGTCCCTTGGCACTTTAAAATTCCCTGCAAAACGATTTTTTTCTATTCTATCTAGTATCATGCCTACACTCATATAAATTCGTTCACCAACTGGTGTATTTCCAGGTACTTCGACTGTTACAGAAACATCTACAAATTCTGATAATGTTTCTATTACCTTATATTTTTTAGGTATTCCTTTTACACCTTGTGTCACAAAGGTAACTTCGGCTTCTCCTATTTTCTTAGGTATAATTGTTCCATCCCCCATAACCTCTAGCACGTCTGGGTTATCAACTAAAAATACACCATCTAAAACACTCATTTCAAAACCACTATCGTACGTAACAATTGGATTAATTTTCACTTTCATTCCAGTTAATCCAACTACATCTCGACCATCTAATGTAACATTAACTATATTGCCAACATCTCCAAAGAAATATATTAATGGTAGATGCATACGTTCTCCCCAGTCTTTCTCAAAATGTGCACCATTTGGATCCTGATAAAAAATTAAATCATCTCTATATTTGTAACCATTTTCCAATAAAGTTTCTGCAATATCTCTCACATGTTTTACCAAGAAAAAACCTTCCGCACTACCTATATCCATCCATATTTTTAAGTCTTTTTTCCCTTCATACATTTCATATAATTTTAATTCCGAATGATCATCTTCAACTTTCACAAAGAATGGAGATAACATCCCAATTTTCCCAAACACTTCAGGATTGCGGAAACCAATATTATAAGTTGATAAACCACCTGCTGATGAGCCTATTAGAGCTGTATTTTCAGCATTAGTAAATGTTCTAAAATTTTCATCAATGTAAGGTTTCACCTCATTGATTATAAACTTTTCATATAATAACCCTGAGCATTCTATATGTTTATCTGGTGAAATAAAATGACAAAACTCATTATTTTCTATGATTCTTTTATGTGCTATACCTACTATTATTATCTCTTGAATTTTACCTTCATAAATTAGCATATCAGTCGTCTTGTGGACATTCCATGATTCATCATTTTTTATTACTGGCTCAAACAAGCGCTGCCCAGCATGCATATATAATACAGGATACTTTTGGTACGAGTTGCTTTCATAACCAGGTGGTAAATATATAAATAGTTTCCTACTATTCTCAAGTATTTCAGAATGAAAATTTTCAATCGTAATCACTTTAGAAGCTCGTTCCATAGTAACCTCCAATTTTATATTTTTCACTTTCATTAATACAGTTCTTTTCTAGTTTTTCTTTAAAATCGTACCCTTTATTAACTTTTAAGAGAATTTTTCAGTATAAGCTTTTGTTTTAGCTACCAGAATGAAATCCCCCCGATTTTAATTACAATTGTAAAAAAAGTAAATCCATATAATTAAGACTCCACCAAGATAGTTTTTTCTGCAGTTTGCCACTTTACAACCACTTCTCCAGTTCCAAAACTCGGGGTCCGATACTTATGATTCTCTCCGCCTTCAATCAATAGTGTGTTATTGATCTTTCTAATAAATTTAAATTCAAGCAAGGTATCAGCCGGAACACTTATATCAAAATAACCCGTAGGAAATTGATACATTATTTGATTAAAAAATGGCCCTACTGCCTTGCAAGGATTCATATTTCCTAATGAATATGTGTTCCCCATTATAAAAACTTCACTCTCTGGTATTTCATATCCATTTTCAATAACAAATCGAATACAAACCTGCTTTGTATTGAAGACCTCTACATGTTTATAGATATTACTCCTAGTTCCTGTATCTGTTACAACAGTAATTTCATATTTACCATCGTTCACTGCTGGAACTTTTATTTTTATACTAGTATGTGACCATGAAACAACTTCCGCCTCTTTTTCCTCAAATAATACTGATCCTTTTTTAGAAGTAAAACCACATCCTTCAATACAAATCATTTGACCAACTGTTGTCATTTTATGTCCCACAGTTCCTATTAAAGGTATACTATTTACTCCTTTATGGTGCCAAACATGTACTGACCCAGGTCCAAGCCATAATGAGTCTATATTATTATTTTCAACTCTAATTGCTTCACCATCTAAAAGGCCATCTAATATGTCCTTATACTTTCTAGAAGGAAGAATTGTTTTAACATCTTTTATTTCATATCCTTCTGTTAAATTTCGATTCAACGCTATTAATACCACATCACTTCCAAAGTACCTTTCATATACATAAATATCATCCGTTATATATCTTTCTTTGGTATTTCCATATGAAAGTGCATAATTTAAACTACGAAGCGAAGATAACGATTGTATTATCTTAAAGTTATCTGTATTCACATCAAAAGATTCCATTTGGCCACGATTGTCCGGATCTCCATTTCCAACCATATACTGCTCTGTACCGTAGTATACAGAAGGTATTCCCCTTGAAGTTAACAAGAATGCTAATGATTGTTCTATTCTACGTTTACTTTGTCCATTAATGTGAAAACGGTCCATATCATGATTATCAATAAAAGTAACAAGATTATTTACATCATTATAAATTTGGTAAGTTTCTTCAATCATTTTGTGTAACCCATGCATGGAATCCATTCCATCTCGAAAAACTTCACGTACTTTATGAGCAAAACTAAAGTCTAATAAACTCATACCACTATTATTTGCAAAATGAACATTTCTATGGTCATACTCATTCGGATTGATATACCATTCACCAAAAATAAATACTGGTCTATAATTATAGATTGAATTTAGCCAACTTTTTTGCCAGCCATATGACATGTGCTTTACTGCGTCAACTCGTATACCATCTATTCCTTGGTCTAGCCATAGTTTAATAGCTTCTTTAAAATACAAATCAATAGCTATATTTTGGTGATTTAGATCTGCAAGATCAAATAAATTACGATAAACTCCGTCTTCATATTCTTCAAAATCCGTCCCACCATTATGATGAAAATAATGATTGTAATCATTATCGTATCCACCAAGTAATAATCCATTATCATATAATCTACCATTTTCAGCATAGGTCGCATCATCATGTAATGCAGGCGAAGTGTGATTAGGTGCAAAATCCATAATAATTTTTATATCTTTTGCATGAGCGGTTGTTATTAAGGTTTGAAAGTCTTCAAATGTCCCAAAAAAAGGATTTGTTCTTTTAAAATCACGAGCCCAATATCCATGATATGAAGTACTTCCTACCAAATCATTTATTGGAGTAAAGATATTTTCTACTGGTTGAGATATCCATAATGACGTCACACCTAGTTCAGTAAAATAATTTGTATTTAATTTTTCAATAATCCCTATCCAATCTCCACCAAAGTATTTCTTTTTATTTTTCCTAGATTCATCGTATAATCCCCCTTTGGGATTATATGATGGGTATCCATTATGGAATCTGTCCGTTACAATTTGATATATTATATCTTTAGAAAAATTAACGTTGTTCCTATTCACCTTAAGCTTATCTTTTTCTTTCAAATGACAACCTCCATCCCATAGAAGCATTTACCAGCTATTTTCAAACGTTTAGCACTATACCCTTAAGTACTATTTGAAAAATAGTTAAAATATATTTCGCCCCCTAACTAGTAACTCATGTTTCGACTCAATTTTTCATACAAAATAATGTCTACAAGTGGGTTCTATATTTGTCCTATAAACTGTACCATTTGATTTATGTCGAAGTAAGGGAAAAAATGTCATTATATAGGGAGGATGAATATAGAAAATTCTTACATAGAATTATGCTTACAAAATATAGCCCCAATAAAATACATAGACAAAACATTTTTTATTTGGTAATATTCACCTGAAAATATTTGGTAAAACTTTATGCGGAGAGGAGTATTAAAAATAAATACTAGATTATTAATAAAAATACTATTTATACAACTAATACCAATCTTATATTCCAAAATAAATTATAAAATATAAATATAGCTTCCGATCTTACAAATATTAAAAACCTAGGGAAAAGCTGTAAAGAAATTTCAAAATAATCTGGAGAAATATTTTATTTGTAAAAATCTTATATAAAATTTAAAACAATATTGTACAGTTAAAATGTCCCTTCCTAAATGCTATTTAAAATTTTCTTAATTAAAGATGTACTTCTACAAATTTAATAATGCCATTAGTAGATATTTTCTCGTAATTTAATTTCATAACAATTTAAATCCACTTACATTCTAAGATTTCTATGGTCAATTTATATTGCGTTTTATTTTTCCAACATGTATGTACTTAAATCCATTTCATACCTACCGTTTTTACCTCAAAATAACAATATCTTATATTAATATAGCTCTTTTACAATTAGATTCCATTTTATTAATCATCTAATTAACTTGATTACTAATGTTCACCACTATTAGTTTGCAAACAAATTTTTATAAATTAGATACTTAAATTTGTGAGGTGACAATACTATGCAACAACAGGTCGAATTAGATTCCGCTCTCGCTGTTTCTTCGAAAAAGACATTATGGAAAAATCGTACATTTACTTTTGTATTTACAGGTTATACCTTATCAATGTTTGGAAATTCATTTCACAGTATTGCTTTAAACCTTTGGGTACTACAAGCAACAGGAAGTGCCAAATTAATGTCTACAATTGCCATAACTCATATGGTCATGAGCATGTTGTTTTCTTCCATTGCAGGTACTGTTGCAGATAGGGTAGATCGTAGAAAACTAATGTGGATAACAGATATAATAAGAAGTCTTTTAATACTAAGCATCGCATTTTGTATTGCAATACCCGGTACCCCCTTTATTCTTATTATTATCTTAACAGCTCTTACTTCCTGTGCAGGATTATTTCAGTCTCCTGCATTCCATGCTTCCTTAGTTGATATTGTAGGAAAAGACAAAGTTCAACAAGCTACTGGAGTATTAAATGTAGCAGATAATGTATCTCGTATTTCGGGGCTAGCAATAGGAGGAGTTGTAGTTGCAGCATTTGGAGGTAGCATTGCTATCTCAGTTGACGCAGTTACTTTTATGTTATCCGCTATTTTAGTGTTGTTAAGTGGAAAGTTTCCTAATTCTACAAAAAAAACAGGAATCAAAAATTCATTTCAAGAGGACCTTGTTGCAGGATTCAAGTATATATGGCAGAACCCTTTTGCTAAATCTGTTATTATACTCTCGCCTACTTTAATCACATTTTTCACTGCTTCATTAATGCTTATTCAAGTAATGTCTGTAAAAGTGTGGAAGGCAAATCCGATTGAATTTGGGATAATTGAATCTAGCATTCCAATAGGTTATATGTTAGGCGCAGGCATTATTATCTTTTTTGATAATAAGTTACATCGACGGGGTTGGTGGATAATCCTTAGTATGGTTTTACTAGCTCCAATCTTTGTAGGGCTATCTTTTGCTCCATCTGTTCTTTATGCAGTACCATTAATTCTCCTCTTAGGAATACTTTTTTCATTTTGTACATTGCTTGTCAATGTGATTATTAAAGTTGAGGTAGATCCTGAGTTACAGGGAAGGACTTTTGGAACACTTGGTTCTCTTACGAGTATTGCATCACCAGTTGCTTTAGCAATCTCCTCATTTTTCGCTGACATATATGGTCCACCATTAATCTTATTAATAAATGGGGTCTTATTATTTATTTCAGGACTAATTGTACTGTTCTTTCTTAAATCAATTAGATCATATAAATGATTCTTTTTCGTTATAAAAAAACATTAAGTATTCGAACTTGAAAAATGCCGAAATTGTTAAGGATATCAACTCTTTCGGCGTTTTTCCTATATCACTTAAGGAGAGATTTTTATGCCAAAGAAAATACTTATACTCGGAACCTTCCTGATAGCGGCTAGCCTTTTAGGTTGCACAGATATAGAACACAAAGATACTCTCAACAAAATTGAAGCACCCGAAAAAGAACCAGTGGATGTAAAAGAAAAAGTTGCACTTAAACATATGACAGCAGAAGAATATTTAAAAAACTATAATAAAATTAAGAGTACTGTATCTACACAAGGTATTGAAATTCTTCCATTTAATCTTGAACTAGAAAAGCAATCCAATACATATAGGTTTTATTACCCTAAAGAAGTAGATAAATCAAATCAAGATATGAAATGGGTAAGTGTCATGTTAGGAGAAAACGGAAAAGTAGTTGATGGAATTATGTATACTGGCTACGCAGATATACCTACGATTAAGGCAATGATTCAAGCTACTAACATTACATGGACTAATGAATTAGATCAGTTAATTGGTTCAATAGGAAATGAAGATTTTTCAAAAACATTGGAAATTGAAAAAGTGAAACTATCTGTTAAAGGTAATTCGAAAAATATTAAAGTTATGATAGATTCAATGAAATTAGATCCACCTCAATCTCTTTAAAACAAATATAGTCTCAAATTCCTATTTAATTTCTTTAATTTTACACTCTATAGAAATTTATATACAAAAAATCGTCAGCGCTTTAACATGTCCCCAAGTAAAAAAGTTCTTTACTAATAATTATTGAAATTCTATATTTCCTGACTAAGTAAAGAACTTTTTTCTTTCAAATTTTTATGCTTTATAGTTCTTTTAATTAAAATGCCTGACATAAAAAATACCCTCACCTATATAGGTAGAATTGGTTTTAAATCCATTAGAGAATTAAGAAAGAATTCTCTATTTTCTTCTCTTAACTTGTTCAATGACTTGTTTAATTGGGTTAATTCAGATTTACATTCATCCAAATGTACTGGACACTCTTAAAAAATATATAACCCTCAAGGCTATATATACTACCTGTTACATCTTCAATTATAAAAGTCAATTCTTCTTATCTTTCTTTCAAAACTTTAAATATCCCTAAAAAATGGTATATAAATAACGTGCACTATCCATAATAAAATCACAAATGTTAAAAAGGTGAAAATCATGAAATTCTCTAAGCAAAATACTAAAAAGGTGAAAAACGATTTAGGTAAAATTAATTCCATGGAATTAGGCATTAATAAAAAAATAGTCAATAAAATATTTGATCAAAGCGCGGATCTAATTGAACACCAATTAAAAAGCAATGATGAATTTATACTGTATTACTTTGAAGGACTAACAGATGGTATCGCTTTAAAAGATAATGTAATTAGACCGATATTAGAGAACACTAGTGGTAATCAAAAAATTTTTGAATCTAATATTATTGCTGCCTATACAAAAGAAATCTGGAATTGGAATGAAGTTATAGATTGTTTATTAGAAGGACAAAGTGTTTTATTTATGAAAGGTCATTTAGGGGCAATGGCTATTAATACGAAAGGCTGGGCTGAAAGAGCCATTCAAGAACCTATTAGTGAGTCTACAATTAAGGGATCACATGATGGATTTGTAGAAAATGCATCAAAAAATATAGGATTAATTCGGCGTTATATTCCTTCTGTGGAATTAAAAATTAAAAAAATAAATATAGGGGAAAGAGCAGCCACTTCTGTTTTTATTATATATTTAGGAGATGTTGCAAACGCTACTGTCATATATGAAGCAGAAAGTAGAATACAAAATATCGATACCGATACAATAATTGGTATTGGAGAGCTTTCTCACTATATAAGTGACAATACTTATACACCATTTCCACAAACTTTATTAAGTGAAAGACCAGACGTTATCGCCAGTCAAATTCTCGACGGTAAGGTTGCAATTTTAATTGATCGATCTCCGAGTGCTATGGTTGTCCCTATAAACTTAGCTGGTTTTTTTAATCTACCTGATGATTATTCTCTTCATTGGTTTGTAGCATCCTTTTTACGTTTACTACGTTTTTTGGGTTTCTTAATTGCAACTTTACTGCCAGCTATGTATATAGCTATTGTATCTTTTCATTTTGAAGTCATTCCTTTAGATTTATATACATCAATTGCTCAGTCAAGGGTGAAAGTTCCATTTTCACCTATAATGGAAGCAATTATTATGGAGATAACATTAGAAATGCTACGAGAAGCTGGTGTACGCTTACCACAGCCTATTGGACAAACAATCGGCATCGTGGGTGGAATTGTTATCGGTCAAGCAGCTGTTCAAGCGGGAATTGTAAGTAATATCATGGTGATTATTGTATCCATTACCGCTATTGCTTCCTTTATCATTCCTAATTATGATTTATCTAGCTCCATTCGTTTAATACGCTTTCCAATGATGTTCTTTGCTTTTTTATACGGTATAGTGGGGATTGTTTGTGTCGTTATGGTACTTGTCGCACATTCTGTAACAATTAAATCTTTTGGTACACCCTATACTGTACCTTTATCTCCCTTTAATCTAAAAGATTTAAAAGACACTATTGTTCGCTTCCCCACTTCCATGCTTACTAATCGTTCTTCTACCGGACGACCTAAACAAAGCACAAAAAAAAGAACGATATATAATAAAGGTGATTCAAATGACGAATTCTAAAATGGAGTATATTACACCTCTTCAATACGTCTTGGGGATTCATACTATACAAACTGCGGCTGGTATATTAGTTTTGCCAAGTATTATTGCAGGAACTGCTGGAACAGATGGTTGGATTTCCATTATTTTAGGATGGCTATGCACAAATTTCATCGGTATTCTCATTATTTTAACGATGCAAAAAAATCCAAATATGAATTTCCCAAGTATACTCATTCAATATTTCGGAAAATGGCTAGGGACTTGTTTACTCTTTTCTTATTGCATATATTTCATTCTGGCAGGTTTCATCGCTCTATTAAGGTGTATTGATATCGTAATTGTATGGATTTTACCTAATACACCACCTTATCAAATTGCATTATTACTTCTCATACCTTTTTATATATTAGCAAAGGATAGTATATTCGCTGTATATAGATATAATGAGGTAATATTTTTCCTTACTTTGTTTTTACCTGTGTTGCTTATTTTTGCGTTAAAAGAAGGCTTTTATCCAGTACACCTATTACCAATTATTAAAGAAGGATGGCTACCTGTTTTTAGAGGATTAAAAGAGACAATCTATCCTTATAGTGGCTTAGAAATTGCGTATATTCTTTACCCATATCTAAAGAAAAAAGAACAAGCCATTTCAGGTATCCTAATTGCAAATACCCTATCAATGCTTCTATTGATTTATGTTACCATCTTATGCTTTATACATATGAGTCCAAAAGGTATGAAAACCGTTATTTGGCCCGTATTTAGTTTATTAAAAGTTGTTCATTTTTCTTTTTTAGAAAGACTTGAAATATTATTTGTAGCTTATTATTTATTAATGTTTTCCACTACCATTATTCCCTACTTATTCTCTGCCACATATATCGTTTCACATGTTTTACCAAAAATAAAAACTAACTATATTATTGGGTGTTTAATTTTCATGTTAATTATAGTTTTTGTCATCATAAAATTTAACGTGAAGGATTTATTAAATATTTATTCTTTCATCAATCACATTGATTTGATTTTCTTTATAACAATACCAATTTTTTTATTTGGTTACACATATATCTTCAAGTTTGCCACTAGGAGGAAAGCAAAATGACTAAAAAATGGCTATTTGGTTTCATTGTAGTGGCGATTTTTTTCACTGGTTATAGTACGAAAGTACCTTTGGAGAATGGTGCCTTAATTTTATTAATTGGTGTTGACAAAGGTGCTAATAAAAATTTAATTGTAGGAACTAGCACAACCGTTTTTAAAGGAAAAAGCAAAAAAAATACGTATGAAGAAGTCGTAGAAGCACCGTCTGTTTATAGTGCTTTTTCAAAAATCAACACAAAAACAATAGGATATTTGACTTCATCAAAAGCACAAATCTTATTAGTTGGTAAAGAATTTACTAAGCAATCTAATTGGCCAAATAAACTAGATGCTATTGTTCGAGATCCTTCGAGCACTTCTAATATAAAATTAATACAAGTTGACGGTCAGATAAACGATTTTTTTACTATTAAGGCACCTAATAATCTTTCTATTTCCATGTACCTACAAGATATAATTCAAGCGTCATTATACGATAACATGATAGTTCCCTCTGATATTCAAGAAGTTCTTAGACAAAAAAACGAAGAAGGAATGACACAAACTATCCCAATTGTAAAGAAAGTAAATAATACCGTTCAAACAAAGGGTATTGCTTTTTTTGATCAATTAAGCAGGTATGTTACAAGTTTGCCTACAAAAGATGTCCCCATATACTCCCTCTTAAAAAAAGAAAAACTACAAGGGCGTATGATATTGAATATTATTCTTAACGATTCTGCAAGTGATAAATCTAGAATTGTAAGTGTTTTAATTGAAAAGGCACACAGACAAATTGATGTTGGTTTTAAAAATGATAAATTTCAATTCGATATAAAATTAGACATAGCATTGTCTATTATTGAAGGAGTTAATGGTACAACAATTACTAGCAATGATGACCAAGGAAAAATTATTAGCCTTTTAGAAAGACAAATAACAAAATCTATTGATAAAGAATTGAATAAAATTATAAAAAAAATTCAAAGCAATAAAATTGACCCTATCGGACTTAGCATGTATGCAAGGGCACACCAATATCAGCAATGGAAAATGCACCAAAAAAACTGGGGGAACGAAATATCTAATTCTAATATAAAAATTAAAACCCTAATAAAAATTGGGAACACTGGTATTATTAGAGGATAATATTAAAGCTTCGAAAATAAAATGAAAGCCCAGAAAACACTTATTTCCCTACCAGAATTGTATTTTTTACTACAAGTTCAGACAATTAATGGATAAATTCTTTCTGATTTTGGATGAAATAATCTTGTATATCAATTTATTATTTTGAATTATATGTATAGCTCCTACTTTAAAGAGAATGGATGTAGCTCTATCACATCATTTGGGTCCTAACATAGGAACCATTCGTTTCTTAATAAAGCAATGTGGCGCTATCCCTCTATTAGCTAATTAAGGAAAGTAAAAACGCAGGACTTAAAATATGAAGTGAACCCGAATAGTGGTACATGAAAAAAACACCTCCTGAATTCGCATACTAAGTATGCAAATTCAATGGAGGTGTTTTTGGTTTGAAGACAAGAGTTCATTACCC